>CALCCH010000452.1 GCA_937899855.1 uncultured Saprospirales bacterium
GAAAGTCGATGTCGACCGGAAATTCCAGGGCCTCGGGCTTGACCAATAGCGCCACCACCTTGAGCGAGGCGGGCCCTTGCCCCCGCAGCTCGCCGAGAAATTGGTGCAGGGTCCGCCCCGTATCGACGATGTCTTCCACCACAATTAGGTGCCGACCCGCCAGCGCCACATCCAGCCCCAGGGTACTCCGGACCACCCCCGTACTACTCGTCCCCTCGTAGGAGGACAGCCGCGTAAAGGCCGTCTCGCAATCCACCGCCGCCGCCCGGACCAAATCCGCGGCGAAGATAAAGGCCCCGTTCAGGACGCTGACAAAAATCGGATGGCGGTCGGCGTATTCCGCACGGATGGCCGTTCCCAGATCCCCCTCGCGCAGCGCAATCTGCTCCGCACTCTGGTAGGGCTCGAAGGCGAGTTCGTGAATCTGAATGAGCTCTTGTCCCAGCATTTCCATAAATTGTCTCTTTTGGCAGCAGATGGTTCCCCCTCAAGATACAAAATTCGGTCGTCCCCGCGGATAATTTTCCATCCCCCCTAGTCCGTCCCGTACTTGTCCAGCAGGTAGACCAAGCTGCTGATCGCCGCCACGCCCATCTCCAATTCCCGCTTGTTGACGGCGTCAAAATTGTCGTTGGCGGTGTGGTGGTAGTCAAAATAACGCTGCGAGTCGGGGCGAAAACCAAAGAGCAAGCCCCGCTGCGATTTCAGGGGCCCAATGTCGGCGCCCGATCCTCCCTTGCTGAGGCTGAGGCCGTAGGGTTCGAGGAGGTAAAATCGGTCGATAACGCTTTTAAAACGGTCGACAAAAATGCTGGCCTCACCGTCGCAGCTAAAGCCCCGGGGCGTGAAGCCCCCCGCATCCGACTCGATGGCCGCTAAGTGGAACTCCCCGCGCTCGTTGGACACCCGAGCGTATTCCAGGCCCCCTCGCAAGCCATTTTCCTCGTTCATAAAGAGGACACAGCGCAGGGTCCGCTGGGGGCGGTAACCCAGCCGCCGCATCACTTGCAGCACGTCCATTGCGTGGACGCAGCCCGCCCCGTCGTCGTGCGCGCCCCCGGCGACGTCCCAGGAGTCCAGGTGTCCCCCCACCAAAATGATCTCCTCGGGGTAGCGCGTCCCCTTGATCTCCCCGATCACGTTGTAGGACAGTTTGTCCGGGTAGGTCCGACAGTTGGCCTGCAGGTACACCCGCACCACCTCCTGCCGCAAGAGCCCGCTGAGCAAATCGGCATCCAAGGTACTGATGGCAATGGCCGGAATCCGGGGCGTTTCGTCCTCGTAGACGGTCACCCCGGTGTGGGGAACATCATCCCGACTGGTCGTGATCGAGCGCACCAGGACCGCCACCGCCCCGTAACGCGCCGCGCGGGCGGCGCCGTATACCCGCTGATCCACCGCTCCCCCGTAGTCCGTAACGGTGCGGATCGGCGTGGGATCCATCGGCCGGCTGAAAAAGACGATCTTGCCGGCCAGCGCTTCCGGGCCCAGCAGCTCTAGGTCGTCGAGCCCCTGTACTTCGATTACCTCCGCACTGAGGCCCTCCGGTCCCGTTCCCACGGAATTGCCCAGGGCGAGGCCCCCCAGGTCGATGCTGCCCCGGCTCGGCGAATTGACGATGCGTACCCGTTCGGTATCGCCCCGCTCCCAGTGGGGGACGCGGCAGGCTTGGAGCCAGACCGAATCCAGTCCCAGGGTATCGAGCATCTGCCGGGTATATTCTACGGCCGCTGCGGCTTGGGGCGACCCCGACAGGCGGCCCCCGTAATCGGTCGATAGGGCGCGGAGCCAGTCGTAACAGCGCCCCTCGGTGAGGGCCACATCGTAAATTCTGCGGATAAAAAAAGCATCTTCTTCCTCCTCCTCGCGTTCTTGGGCATACACCCCGGGCGAATAGCACAGGCTCAGGCTGAGTAAAGATAAGAGGGTCAAAATACGGGGCATAGGCGTAACATTTACCACCAATCAGCGTGGATCGGTAGGGAGTTTGAGGTGAAAAACAAAAGTAGGGCTTTTCAAAATGGGCTTGGTTAAAAAAATAACAAAGCCCGAAAATGGGTAAAAATTTGGTAAATAGCGATTGTTCCACATTTTATTCGGGTAGTGATATGATTTTGTCATTTTATTTGGTAATGGATGCCTTTGTCCCAGTGAATTAGCCCCGGGAAGAGAAAATGCCAATAAAAATTTTGGAAAGTGTATAAAAAATCACCTATTTTTGTAGAGGTTATTGTAGTTCTTACACTAAAAGCAAAACAATGGCCTTCTGTTGGAGAAATGGCTTTCAATTCCTCCGTTTGTCCAACAGGAAGTGACCAACTTCAAAGAATAATTTGGTTTTATTTGGTTAGGGCGGAGGTAGTGCACAAGCGCTACCTCTCTTTTTTTGTTTTTTCTCCCCTCGAAAAGTGTCTTTTTCCGATTTCTTCCGTCTCAAGCTTATAAGTCGGTCTCATCGCTGGGCAAAATCGCGTGTTTTCCCCCCGTCGGTGAGGAGGATAGGGCTTTGGATCATCCGGTGGCGTTTTTGTCGTACAAATGGTTATTTTTGCGACAGTGCCGACCTTTTGTACAATTCGTACGGATGGCCAAACAACTGCATTCGTGAAACCATCTTTTTCCTCCCACCCCTCCCGTAGCCGGTCCGCCTCGGCGAACCAGCACAGCGATACGGAGCTGATCCAAAAGTACCTGAGTACACGTGAGTCCGCTTACTTTCAGGTCTTGTATCAGCGCTATTCGGGTAAGGTGTACAGCAAGTGTATCTCCTTGCTCAAGGACGAGGTCTTGGCCAAGGATGCCGCTCAGGAGATTTTTACCAAAATCTTTCTCAACCTGGCCAAATTCGGCGAGCGTTCGAAGTTTTCGACTTGGGTGTATTCGATCACCTACAATTATTGCATTGACTACCTGCGTAAACGGAAGAAAGAAACCAAGCTGTTTTCCTCCGAAGCCGACGATGCCCCCGATGTGGTGGAAGAGGTACCGGATACGGCCCTCCTGGAGATGGAGGTCAAGCGCCTCAAAGTGGTGCTGGAAAAAATCCCCGAGGGCGATAAGGCCGTCTTGCTGATGAAGTACCAAGATGATCTGTCCATCAAAGAGATCGCGCAGAGCCTCGACAAGACCGAAAGCGCCATCAAAATGAAAATCAAACGGGCCAAACACAAAGCGCAGACCGTTTACCGGACTATTTTTACGGATTAAACACCAATTATCATGGCAAATAGTTTCAAACAATTGGCCGAAGAAGCGGAGGAGCAATTTCCCCAAGCCCCCGCCGAGGTAGAACACAAGCTGATGGGCAGCGTACGCGTCACCCAACTGGTGGGCAACGTCGTCGAATTGTACCTGCCCCGTATGTTGGACGTGCTGCGGTCACTCTTTAGCCCCATCGATGCTCCCCCCATCCGCGACATCAAGCTGCCATTGGAGGGGGATACGGACCCCACCAACCACCGTTCGGGCCCCCACGACGCCGAACGAGACGAGGCCCAAGCCTGAGCCGCTCCTCCCCAGGACCCTAAAATAAAAACCACATGACCAACCGAATCCTAAATCTACTCAACGACTTGCTCGACCAGTTCCTTGGAGTCATTCCCAATGTCCTGGGAGCGATCGTCGTCTTCTTCATTGGGTGGATTGTTTCCCGGATCATCACGCGGATCATCAAACGCCTACTCCAGACGATCGGCATCGACCGACTGGCCGAACGACTCAACGAGATCGACATCGTCCAGCAAAACAACATCCGCGTCGTTCCCTCCCACGTCCTGAGCCGCCTGGTGTACTACCTGCTGATGCTCATCTTTTCGATCGTAGCGGCCGAAATCCTCCAGGTGGAGCCCGTCTCCCAACTGGTGCGCGACATCATCAACTACATCCCCCTCGCCATCTCGGGGGCCCTGGTCCTGATCGTGGGCATCGTGATCGCCGAAGCACTCAAAAACATCGTCCTCACCACCACCGAATCCCTGGGGATTCCCTCGGCCAAAATCATCGGCACCTTCGTCTTCTACTTCGTCCTGATCATGTCGATCGTCACGGCCCTTTCCCAGGTGGGCATCGATACCGATTTCCTGGCCACCAACCTGTCGATTATGATCGGCGGTGCCGTAGCGGCCTTCGCCCTGGGCTACGGATTGGCCTCCAAAGATACCATGGCCAATTTTTTGGCCTCCTTTTATAGCAAAAATCGCTTCGTCATTGGTGACGTCATCACCGTCGACAACGTCAAAGGAGAGATCGTCCATATGGACAGTAATGCCCTGACCCTCCAAATCGAAGGGGCCCGGGTGGTGATTCCCCTGAGTAAGTTGACCAATGAAAAGATCGAGATTCACCAGCCCTAGATGACCCCACCGGACACTTTACTTCAACCATCAGAAAACCAGAAAAGCAAAGTAGCAAGTTATTATTCACTCAAATTCAAGTCCCATCGTCGCGTATGCTCGCGGATGTTGGGCCACTTGAAGTAAATCTAAAATACCTTACTGATGATTAAGAAAGTACTCTCCCTGTTCTTGCTCACCGCTCTGCTGAGTTCGGGCCTGAGCGCTCAGGATGTGGATGTAGACGCACTCAAAGCCCGTAGAGCCGCCGCCAAAGCCGCCATCGATTCCCTCACCGGTGTCGTCAATGGCATCAATAGTCAAATCGACGCCCTACCCGGTTGGCAACTCGGTGCCCTGGGAACCATCGGCTTCAATTTCTCCCAGTTCAACAATTGGTTCCTCCAGGAATCGCCCAATGCCCAAACGACCAGCCTGGGCTTCGTCGGCAATGCCTTTGCCAATTACGATGAGCCCAAATACTTTTGGAACAACAGCGCTAACCTCAACCTGGCCTGGACCCGACTCGATACCGATACGGATACCGATTCGGAAGGGGGGCAGGAAGAAGAATTTACCAATACCGCCGACGCCTTTACCCTCACCTCGCTCTTCGGCTATAAGTTTTCCGACAAGCTAGCCGGCTCCGCCCTCGCCGAATTCCGTACGGCCTTGGTCCCCTACTTCGTCGATACCCTCAATTCCGTCAGCTACCTCGACCTGGGGGTCGGAGCCACCTGGACGCCCATCCCCGGCGCCGTCGTCGTATTCCATCCCCTCAACTACAACTTCGTCCTCTCCAGTGGTGACGTCCAGTACGAATCTTCCCTGGGTTGTAAAATCGTGGCCGATTACTCGCGGGCCCTGCCCCTGGGCCTGGCCTGGAAGACCAACCTCTCCGCCTTCGTCAGCTACGCCGACGCCGCTAACCTCTCCAATTGGGCCTGGATCAATGGCCTCAGCTTTACGGTCTGGAAAGGCATTGGCGTGGGCATCGACTTTGGAATTCGGAGCAACAAACAGGAAAGCTTCAACCAATTCCTCCTCCAGGAAGGAACGGATCCCGAACTCCTCATCGAAGACCTGCCCGATGATGAAACTCCGCTGCAAACCTACTGGCTGCTGGGGCTGACCTATAAGATCTAAGACCTCGCCGGAGGGAAGAGACTTGCTCGGACGAGCCCTAACCTGGAGTTGAATGACCCTGCGTCATTCAACTCCAACTGTTTTTACGGTGTTTCGTAATCTCCTTGGTCAGCCACTCCCGTTCGGCTACCTGTGCCGTGAGGAGCAGCTCTTCCCTCAGCTGGTCCCAGGCTTCCCGATCGTTCTGCTCTAGGTGAATCATCCGCTTTACAAAACGGATCAAATTCAGGTAATTGTCCCGGTGGTAGCCCATGTCCTTTTGCCGGTAGATGTAGGCGGAAAAACTGTCCAGTAAGGAATCTAGGGCGTCGTAGGCTCTGAGTTCGTAGTAGCTGCGCAGCAACATCCGCCGGGCGTCGAGATTGTTGAGGGTGTCCTTGAGTTCGACTTGTTGAAGCAGGGGCATGGCGCGGGCGTAGTCGGGTTGCTGAAAGTAGAAAAAGGCCAGGTTGTAGCGCCAGGTATTGTCGCGTTCGCGGGGGGGCAACTGCGCTTTGTATTGCTCCAGAAAATAGGCGACCCATTCGTCTTCCCCCAGGGCCATACCGAGGCGTGTGATGTTTTTGTAACTAAAGGAAGACTGGTATCCCCGATGGAGTAGGGTCTGTTTTTCCAGGCCCGAGCGGAAAAGCTCAAAGGCTTCCCGGACAAAGCGAAATTCGCCCTGGTTGAGCCGTCGGATGCAGTAGTTGATGGTAAACAAATAGATTTCTCGAATCTCCTGGGGAGGAAAGCGGGACCAATGCTGTTCCAGCAAGAGCTTGGCGCGTTCAAAGGCGGCTTCCGACCGCTCGGGCTGTCCCTCCTCTTGGTAGTGTAGGGCCTGGTAAATCCGCCAGTACAAACCCACGGCGGGTACCTCCCGGTAGTCGGATTCGTCGATGAGGCGCAGCACGGCTTCCCGCAATTGGGAGGAGTGTGCCGTGGTCGACATGCTGCGCTGCATCAGGAGGCTACAGCTGTGGCGCAGGAGATCGGCGATGTAGGCCAAGGTCAGGGATTCGGATACCGACTGAAAATTGACCAAGCCACTGCGTTTTTGGAGGAGGGTAAGCGCCAATTCTTCCTGGGCAATTTGGTAGCGTTGGAAGTGAAAGTGGCCGTGTCGCCACGGGCTGCGCTCGAGTTCCTGCCGGGCCTTGCGCAGTTCTCGCTCGGCGTACTGGACCAGTCCGCGTTGGTGAAGGGCCCGCGCGAGGAGCAGTTGCTGCTGGGGCTGTTCCCGGGGGAGCTCGTTTTGGATGAGGTACTGTTTGACCAGTTGGAGCAGGAAGGACCTGCAGTGACGCAGCGTGGCCTCGTGGAAGGGGCGTTTGGGAAACAAGCGTCTGAAAACGACGTGCTTATCCAGTCGGTCGAGCTGATTCTGTCGAATCGGCTTTTCCAAGTAGGTCAGCAGTTGGCGTACGTCTTCCCGTTGGTTAAAAAATGGGGAGGCCACCAGTTTGCGCAATTCGCGCCAATCGCGGGGCTCAAAAGCGCGAAGATACCGGACGAGAACGCTTTTGTGCATGTCATTTATATTGATGAAATAAAGTTCAAAATATTGATAATCAGTAGCTTAAATTTAAAGAATGATTGATTTTTTTGAAAAAATGTTATTGTAAAATGATCCATTGGAGGGCATCTTTGCTACTGCAAGACAAAAAATGCCCATGCCCCTTCCAAAATAGATGGATATGAAAAAGCTTCTCCTCCTCGTCGGCCTACTGGCCCTGATAACCTCCTCACTTTCCGCCCAGGGTTGGGAAAAAATTCTGGATGTGGAACAGCGCAGTTCGGTAAAAGCCGTTGCGGCCGACGTGGCCGTTGGAGGTGGATTGTTTTTGAGCTGTGTAGAATACGGCAGCGACGGACTGGCGCGTCCCCTTACCTTTCTATTCGACGCCGCTGGCAATATTCAGTGGACGGAGCGTGGAGCGCCGGGCGACTCCCTGTTGTCGCGCATGTCCGGTGTACTGGCCACTCCCGACGGAGGACTTATCGTGGTGTACAAAGGAGGCGATGATATCTTATCATCACAGGTCAAGGTGCGTAAGCTAGCCGCCAACGGCCAGCTCGACTGGTCCTACGAGCTACCCAACACGGCGTTTTTTTGGCCCTGGCGCGTGATTCCCACCACGGCGGGGCGTTTTTTGCTGATCGGCAACGGGACGAGTACCCAGGTCCTGGGGAGCTTCTACGAGTTGGATTCGACCGGAGTATCGAGCGCGGCCAATTTTATGACGGATCCCGAGGATAATATCTTCTTCCACGATGGCTACGTGGAGGAGGATTCTGGTGACATCATCATTCTGGGGCACCAGGGCCCCCTAGTCGGGGATGGGCACGATGTCTTTATCGCTCGCTATTCGGCGACCGGGGGGTTTCGCTGGAAAAATACCTTTCCCGCACCGGGCGTACAGATTGCTACCGCTATTGAACCGCTGGGACCGGGAAGCGCCCTGGTGGCCCTGGTATCGGGCGACGAAGATCGGGACAATCCGGTGGGGCAATTATGGCGGGTGGACCTGTCCGCCACTCCAATTTTTGAGGCGACCTTTGCAGGACACGATTATCTGGGAAGCATCCCCACGGAGTTTCAGGTCGAGTCGTTTGGATCGGACTTTTTGGTGGCCGGGATGAAACGCCGATCGACCGGTGATGTGGATTGGAGTATGGCGCAATTGGGAGCGGATTCGACCTTTAGTACGCCCCGACTCTACGGCCGTAGTGGCTTCGACTTACTTCAGGACCTGCTCGTGGCCAACGACAGCTGTGTCTACCTCGTCGGTACTACCCAAGGGCTCGATGGGCGTCGTTACCCCTACATCGTCAAGACCGACAGCCTGGGAAACAGCTTTACCAACGAAATTTTTGGCAGTATCCTACCCGACCAGGATCTGGATTGTGCCCTTCTCAACGAAACGGGGACGCTGGAAAATTGGGTGGTTCAAGCCACTAAGGATAACTTCTCCTGGCTGGCCTCCACGGATGCGGCGGGGCAGTACACCATGCGGGTCGACACGGGGACTTACGAACTGACGAGCTATCCCCGCTCCGACTATTGGTCGATTTGTGAAGATACCATCCCGGTAGACCTCCTCCAATTCTACGATAGCGAACGCGTCGACTTCGCCGCCCAAGCCCTCGTGGAATGTCCCTACTTAGAGGTGTCGGTCAGTACGCCTTTCCTACGGCGTTGCTTCCCCAATACTTACACAGTACACTACTGCAACCAAGGGACCACCGAAGCCCTCGGTGCCTACGTCGAGCTGACGCTCGATCCAGACCTGACCTACCAGGGGGCGAGCCTGCCCCTGGCCCAGCAAGTCGGTCAGCAGCTGACTTTTGACCTGGGCAATATCCCCAGCAACGACTGCGGCACGTTTACGGTAGACGTGCTGCTGGGCTGCGATTCGGTACGCCTGGGGCAAAGCCACTGCGTAGCGGCCCACATTTTTCCCGATAGCATCTGCAGCCCCCCCGATCCTGGCTGGTCGGGTGCCAGCATTGAGCTGGATGCGCAGTGTACGGGCGACAGCATTATCTTTTTTATTCAAAACATCGGAACGGGAAATACGGCCGCTGGCCTACAGTACATCGTGATCGAAGACGACGTCATCCTGTTCCAGGGCGATTTTAACCTGATCGTGGGCGAACTGACCCGTCTGGCGATTCCCAGCACGGGGGCCACCTACCGTTTGGAGGTCCATCAAGCCCCGGGCCATCCGGGCCACGACCGGCCCAGTATCACGGTAGAAGGTTGCACGGCCGACGGAGCCGCCTCGCTGGGTTACGTCACTCGCTTCCCCCAAAATGATGCGGACCCCTTTGTGGACATCGACTGTCAGGAGAATCGGGGAAGCTACGACCCCAACGATAAGACGGGCTACCCCCGGGGCTTTTCCGATTTTGCTTACCTCTACGCCAACCAGGACCTCGAATACCTCATCCGCTTTCAAAATACGGGGACGGATACGGCCTTCCGGGTTGTCATTCGCGATACGCTTTCGCCCTTGCTCGATCCCACCACCCTGCGGATGGGGGCGGCCAGCCACCCTTACCAGTACCGACTGCTGGGGGAGGGGGTACTGGAAGTGGTGTTTGATCCCATTCAACTGCCCGACAGCACCACCAATGCGCCCGGCTCCATCGGCTTTGTTCGCTTTCGTATTGCTCAATGGCCCGACCTCGGTCTGGGGGCGCAGATTTACAATCACGCGGGCATTTACTTTGATTTCAACGAGGTGATTCTGACCAATCGCACCCTACACACCATCGGCGAACTGGCCCCCACCCTGGTCAGCTTCGGGACCGTAGAAAATGTTGTGGAGGTCCAGTTTCAGCTTCGTCCTCATCCTCTGCGGGAATGGGCCACCTTGGATATCCAGACCCCCCAAGCGATTGAGGCGGGACAAATTGATGTGTACAATTCCTTGGGCATGCTGGTTCGGCGACAGCGTTTTAGTGGGCCGCAGGTACGCCTGGATCGCGGGGTGCTGACCAGTGGTTGGTACACCTTCCGGGTTACGGAGGCGGGCCGCTGGATCGGATCGGGAAGGCTGCTGGTACAATGAGGTGGGTACCTTCCTGCCCTTACAGCTTAATGTTCGGCTGTTGAGGGTGGATTTTGCTTTAGGATGTAGTGGGAAAATGTCTTTTGCCCATCTAAAAATTGCTAACTTGCCCCTTCTGATAAATTTGGCAATTTTCTACAATTATGTCCGAAAAGAAACTCTTCCTCCTCGATGGTCACGCCTTGGTCTACCGTGCGCATTACGCCTTCATCAACCGCCCCCTCATCAATTCCAAAGTGCTCAACGTCTCGGCGGTCAGTGGCTTTACCCGTTACCTGTGGGACGTCCTAAAAAATCAGAATGCCACCCACATCGCGGTGGCCTTTGATTTGCCCGGCCCCACCTTTCGCCACAAGATGTATGATCCCTACAAAGCCTATCGCGAGGAGCAACCCGAAGACATTACCCTGGCCTTTCCCTATATCGAAAACATCGTCCGGGCTTTCAACATTCCCGTCGTCACCTGCGCGGGCTACGAGGCTGATGACGTAATCGGTACCCTGGCCAAACAAGCCGAAAAAGAGGGTTTTCAGGTGTACATGGTGACCCCGGATAAGGACTACGCCCAACTGGTCTCGCAGAATATTTTTATGTACAAACCCGGTCGTAAGGGGGGCGAAGTGGAAATCTTGGGCGAGGATGAAGTACTCGCCAAATGGGACATCGAACGCGTCGATCAGGTGATCGATGTGCTGGGCTTGCAGGGCGATGCGGTGGACAACATCCCGGGGATTCCCGGAATTGGTCCGAAGACGGCGGTCAAATTGCTCAAGCAATTTGGCGACCTAGAGGGCATCCTCAGCCATACCGACCAACTCAAGGGTAAGCAGCGCGAACGGGTCGAAGAATTTGCGGAGCAGGGGCGGCTGTCGAAGACCCTGGCCACGATCGACCTGGCTACGCCCATCCAATTTGATGCCGAGGTGTACCGGGTCGAGGAAATCAACCGGGAGGAGGTCAGCCAATTGTTTAAGGAATTGGAATTTCGCTCCCTGGCCAAAACCATCCTGGGAACGGGCGCGGAGCCAGCCACGGCGCAGGGTAATCTGTTTGGCCAGCCGGAACCGGCGAAGGGGGGCAAGTCCAGTCGGGGCTCCGACCTAGCGGCCCATTCGATTGCGGAGGCCAATTTGGAAAACACCCCCCACGAGTACCAATTGGTGGAGACGCCCGAGGCGCGCCGGGCCCTGGTGGAAAAACTGGCGCGGGCCAAGGTGCTCTGTTTTGATACCGAGACCACCGGAATCGACGCCAACCAGGCGGAGCTGGTGGGCCTGGCCTTTTCGATCCAAAAGGGCGAGGGCTTTTACGTGCCCTTACCCGCCGATCAGGAAGCGGCCCGGGCCATCGTAGCCGAATTCAAAGGGCTGCTGGAGGACGAGGCGATTGAAAAAGTGGGGCAAAACCTCAAGTACGATATGCTGATGATGAAGTGGTACGGGGTGGAAGTGGCGGGAACATTCTTCGATACGATGATCGCGCATTACCTCTGCGAACCCGACCGGCGCCACAAGCTCGACTATCTGGCCGAGACCTACCTCAAATACCAGATGGTCCCCATCGAAACGCTGATCGGTAAGAAGGGGAAAAACCAGTTGACCATGCGCGATATCGAAGTGGCCAAGGTCAGCGACTACGCCGCCGAAGATGCCGACATTACCTTCCAGCTCCGCGACGTCTTCCAACCGATGCTCGCCGAGATCAATACCGCCGAGCTGTACCGCGACCTGGAAGCGCCCCTCATTCGGGTGCTCACCGATATGGAGTACGAAGGCGTACGGATCAATCCCGATTTTCTAAACGATTATTCCGCCAAGCTTGGCGCCCAGATTCTCGAAAAGGAACAGCAAATTTACAAGGAGGCGGGTACCCCTTTCAACATCAATTCGCCCAAGCAAGTGGGGGAGGTGCTCTTCGATCGGATGAAGCTGCCCTACCGCTGGCGCAAAACGGCGACGGGGCAGTACTCGACCAACGAGGCCAAGCTGTCCGAACTGGCCGTAGAGCATCCCTTCGTCCAGGAAATCCTCCACTTCCGCAAACTCAATAAGCTCAAGTCTACCTACGTCGATACCCTGCCCCAACTGGTCAATCCACGCACGGGGCGGGTACACAGCTCCTTCAACCAGGCCCGGGCGGCCACGGGGCGCCTCAGCTCGGAGAACCCCAACCTGCAAAACATTCCGATCCGGGACGAAGCGGGTCGCGAAATCCGCAAGGCCTTCGAACCCCGCGATGCGGATCATATCCTACTGGCCGCCGATTACTCCCAAATCGAACTGCGACTCATCGCCGAAATCAGTGGCGACGAAGCCATGCTGGAAGCCTTTCAGGCCGGGCACGACATCCACCGCGCCACGGCGGCCCGCGTCTACGGCAAAACCCTGGAGGAGGTCACGGCCGACGAACGCCGCAATGCCAAGACGGTCAACTTTAGCATCATCTACGGCGCGGGTGCTACCAACCTTTCCCGCCAACTGGGCATCAAACGGGCCGAGGCCAGCGAATTGATCAAAAACTATTTCGCACAGTACCAAGGATTGAAAAATTACATGGACGAGACCGTCGCCTTCGCCCGGACCAATGGCTACGTCACCACCCTCCTCGGGCGGCGGCGCTACCTGCGCGACATCAACTCCAAGAGCGGCCTCGAACGCAGCAATGCCGAGCGGGTCGCCATCAATACCCCCATCCAGGGCTCGGCGGCCGACATGATCAAAGTGGCCATGATCGACATTCACCGGGAACTACAGGCGGGGAATTACAAAACCAAGATGATCCTCCAGGTACACGATGAATTGGTCTTCGATGTGTACCGACCGGAACTGGAAAAGGTCAAACCCCTGATCGAGGAGAAGATGAAAAACGCCCTGCCCAATCTCAAGGTGCCCATCCTGGTGGGGATGGATACGGGGGAGAACTGGTTGGAGGCGCACTAGCTATGGCTTAGTCGGGACGGAAGCAATAAGGCGTACTCCGCTTCGATTCGTCTCCGCTGAAGGTGCGCACCGAAAATTGGTAGCAAACCTCCACGCCGCTGGGTAGGTTGCGTTCGACAATACGCGTCCGGCCCAGTGCGATATCGGGGTAGCGAATGTTCCCATCTTTGTACACCATCACCCATTCGATGATCGGTTGTTGATCGGGGGGAAAGCGATCGAGTTCCAGGGCGTATTCGATGGCTACGACCTTTTTCCCATTGATCTCGTCTACCTCGTAGTGTCGATATACGGTAAAGGCCTCCGCGGTGCCTTCGGGGTCAAAGAAATTGGTACGCTCTTGAAGTTCTATTTCGGGAATGCACTGGTTGAATAGGACCAGAAGCAGGAAGAGGAGATAGCGTTGGTAAGACATGACAAAGGGTTTAGAATTGGAGGATGAAGTGCAAGGAGCCCGGCGTAGGGAAGGCCTGACTCAGGTGGGGGGGCTGGAATTGAAGTTGGCCAAAGGGTGCGGATTCCTGATAGGGCATTGGAGCGGTAGCTTTTTTACGCCGGATGGTGCGGACCAAATAGACGGAAAGTGCGGTACTGGCTAGGGCAACGGGAATGGCCATGGCACTGTATCGATGATAGTTTTGGCGCCGGTCCTCAAAGTCGGTATGAGCCCGGAGGTAGCCCTCGTAAAGCGTTGTTGCATTTTCTTTACTGATTGCTCCTTGGTACTGATCATAGGCTTGGTCCACTTGCTTCTCCTGATCCAGTAGGGCTTGGCGCTCGCGGGGGATGCGAGAATGGTACCAAGCATTGCCCGCCACTAGGCCACCGATGGCGGCCCAGCGCAACCATTGCCGGGACCGATGTTTTTTGACCTGTTTTTGGTATTCGACAAAATCGGGACGGTAGTCCTTAGAGATATTGCGGTAGAGCACCTGAACGGTTTGGCCCTCCAGTTCGAGGAGCTCCTGACGGAGCTGACGCCCGGGAGCCCAGATGCGGAGCTCGTAGGTACCCGGAGCCAGCGTAACCTTGGGGCGCGGCCCACTTTGGTTCAGATCGATGACCTGCTCCCCGATTTTGATGACGGCGTTTTGGGGAAAAATATTGAGGGTCAATTGGATGCTGTCCTGAGCGTCGGCGGATGTTCCGGCCAGCCACCAGCAAAGGGATAAAAATGACAATAAACGATGAGTAAACATAGCATTACTAATTTTTGAGATTAAATTTACATCCTGTGTACGCATACTCGTACCAAATGTTGATCAATATACTGTTTTTATGAAGTTTCCACAAGCCATTCCCGTCCGCGAACTCGCCCAGCGCTTTGACCTTAGCATCATCGGTGATGCCGATCTGGTCGCCACGGGCATCAACGAAATCCGCAAAGTCGAAGCGGGGGACATCACCTTCTCCGACGTCAAAAAATACTTTAAAAAATCCATCCAATCGGCGGCGACCGTCATCCTACTCAACGAGCCCGCCGAATGCCCCCCCGGCAAAGTCCTCCTCATCGGCGACGATCCCTTTGCGGTGTACAACCAGCTCATCCTCGAGCACCGCCCGCTGCACTACAAGTCGGAGGCGATCCACAAGTCGGCCCTCATTCACCCCTCGGCGATCATCGAACCCGGCGTGGTCATCGGGCCCCACGTCCGGATCGGGCAGTACAGCCACATCATGGCCAACGTGGTGATTGAGGAGTACAGCATCATCGGGGATCACGTGACCATCCAGCCGGGGAGTATCATTGGCTCGGATGCCTTTTATTACAAGCGCGGCGCGGAAGGCCATCAGAAGTGGCGCTCTGGCGGGCGGGGCATCATCGAAGATCGGGTGGAGATTGGGGCGCTCAATACGATCAACAAGGGCGTATCGGGTGATACGGTGATTGGGGAGGGGAGTAAGTTTGACTGTCAGGTCCACATCGGGCACGGGGCGGTGATTGGCAAGCACTGCTTGATTGCGGCCCAGGTGGCGGTGGGGGGAAAATCCATCATCGGGGACCGCTGTGTGTTGTACGGGCAGGTGGGGGTGGTCCACACCATCACGATTGGCCCCGACACGACGGTCCTGGCCAAGTCTTGCGTGACCCGCTCGATTGAGGGGGGGAAGACGTACAATGGCACGCCGGTGGTAGAGGCGACGCTGCGCAACCGGCAGATTTTGGCCCTACGGAAGTTGCCGGAGCTGTTGCGGCGCTGGAAGGGCTGAGGGATTCGCCCTGGCGCTTAGCGGAGGAAATTACCGTTGAGCTGGTTTGTACAGGTTCATTGGCTACAAGCTGAATTAAACAAAACAAATGGAACAAAATAAAAAAATTACAATAATAGGCGGAGGTCTTAGTGGCCTTACCTTGGCCTACCTACTGCACACTAAAAATATATCGGCAACTATCTTAGAGGCGTCTTCCAGGCTGGGCGGAAGAATACAAACGGTGAAGGGTGAAAATGGAACGCCACTTGAATTGGGTGCCACTTGGTTCTCCGATGTTCACCTGAACTTAGTGGCTTTGTTAAAACGCTTAGGATTGGAAAAGTTTCCCCAGTACGCTAAGGGCAAATCTTTATTTCAAACAAAATCATTTGAGCCGCCACAAGAATTTTACATTCCAGAAGCCCAAACACCTTCTTACCGAATTGCTGGGGGAACACAAAGTCTGATTGATACCTTATTCGAGAATATAAAGCCTGAGCAGATTAAATTGAATAGAAAAGTTGTTTCGATTAAAGAAATTGATGGTGGATTAGAGGTGGAATCTGAAAACGGCGAAACACTTACGACGGATAAAGTGGTCCTGTGTTTACCCCCACAATTGATTGGTTCACAAATTGAGTTTTCTCCACGCTTACCAAATGAGATTTCAACGGTTTTGCCAAGCGTACAAACTTGGATGGCGGGATCCATAAAATTTGTCTTGGAATATTCCGAACCGTTTTGGAGAGAAAACGGATACTCTGGAATGTTATACAGCCACGCCGGAATCGTTACGGAAATGTATGACCACACCAATTATGAAGAAAACAAGTTTGGATTTACCGGTTTCTTAAACAGTGGTACGTCGGTTTATACCAAAGCAGTTAGAAAAGAACTGGTGCTAAAGCAACTCGCGAAACTGTTGGGGAATAGTGCTGCCACCCCCTTGGCTTACCACGAGAAAGTTTGGACGGATGAATTTATTCTTAGCGGTAATCAAACGATAAATAGGCCACATCAAAATAATGGCCACCCGACCTTTCAAGAACCGTACATGAATGGTAAGCTATATTTTTCAGGTACAGAAACGCTTCTTGAATTTTCGGGATATATGGAAGGTGCCGTACTTTCAGCCAAAAGAACATTTGAAAAAATAATAGCGTGAAAAGTTAATGCCTAACAATGGATTTGGCACAGGTGGCATAGTAAATGGAATCAATAACTTCCTTTCGCATCAGTCGCCACGATCGTTCGAGGGTGTTGAGATTTGGTGAATATGCGGGTGAGAAAAAAATCCTGTGGATTCCGTTACACCTTTTACGTAAAATGATTACCTTTAAAAGGTGATCACCGGAGTCTCCGATCTCCTTACCGTCACCTGCGCAAGACGGTATGCTTTCCCAACCCAGACATTGTCGAAACAGTTGTAGCGCCCCGCGGGGCACTATTGACATTGGCCAATCTCCTTCGGCAATGAAGGGTATCCCTTTTACTCATTTCTTCAAATCTAAAATTCATGAAATACTTATTCAGTAGTCTATTGGTATTGTTCAGCCTTTCTTTTGGCTTTACCCAGTGCTCGATTTTGGGCCCAAACGAACTGGCCCCCGGTCAAACCATTACCCTTTCCACTTCGTCCAGCTTGGGCCAGTGTAGTGCCTGCTTCGATTGGGACATTACCAGTGGTAATGGCAGTATCCTGGGCTCCGTCACTGGCAGTTCCGTAGTGGTCCGTAAAAACTCGGCGGGTACGATGACGGTCCGCGTTACGGGACTGAGCGAAAGTGGTTGCCGCTCTTGTCAGCTCATTCTGACGGATCCCGGTAGCTGTAGCCAGTACTCGGTGACGATGAACAACTACTACTTCCCCGGTAGCAATTCGGTTTACCTCTTTGCTACCCCCACGCCGTCGCTGTCCGGTGCCAACTACACCTGGCGCGTGTTCTACGGTAATGGCTCCCTTCAGCAATTTACCACCTCCACCAGCTACGTGGAAGTTCCCCTGTCCTTTGGCCAAACCATCGTGAGCACCCGAGTAACGGTACCGTTTCAAGGTTGCGTCTTCTCCGATGACGTCAACTTCGTACCCCCTATCCAAGGCGGCGTTTTCTTCGAGGATCCTTCGAATGAGGATACTCCACAAGCCCGCAAGGACATCTCGGAAGTCAAAGTCTTTCCCAATCCCACCACGGGCGAGCTCAACTTTACGGGCCTGCCCATCACGGGTTACACCGTCACGATCATCGACAACCAGGGCAATACCCTCATTCAAAACCACCCCGTCGATCAGCGTCTGAGTATTAGCGACCATCCCAGTGGCATCTATCACTTTGTCATTCAGAGTGCCGAAGGCATCATCCAGAGTGGTAGGATCATCAAGGAATAGAATAGCGTAGTTTTCATTTCCCCAGCCCCGAACGGATAGAAGCCGTTCGGGGTATTTTTGTGCCTTAGGGAGAGGGCTAAGAAAAAATGGCCGAAAGTGTTACCAAGTCGTATGGTGCTCGGGACTAGCTTTACCATCGTGATCACAAGCACGGTGGGCGCCCCCGAAACCACCCAAATAAGAAGTAGGGCGCAAAGCCAGAATGCGAAAATGACGGCAAACAAATCATTAGACATGAGAAAGATACCATTCGGAGGCTTTGGCTGCTTAGGGCTTATCGTCTCCTTGGCTTGCCCATCCTAAGAAAGGTACTTACTCATTTCAAAAAATTGAATTTATGAAATATTTACTCACCAGCCTTTTGGCGCTATTTAGCCTTTCCTTGGGCTTTACCCAGTGCGCCATCTTTGGACCTACCGAGTTGGCCTCCGGCCAAACCGTTACCCTTTCCATCCCGGCCACTCAGGGTCAGTGTAGCGAATGCTACGATTGGGACATCATCCAGGGAAGTGGCAGCATCCTGGGCTCCGATACCGGCAACTCCGTGACGGTTCGCAAAAACGCCTCGGGTACTTTTACGGTTCGCGTTACGGCGCTGAACGAAGACGGTTGTACGTCCTGTCAAATCATCATGACGGACCCCGGTGCTTGTAACCAGTACTCGGTGACGATGAACAACTTCTCTTTACCGAGTAACAACTCGGTCTTACTCTTCGCCACTACCACGCCGAGTTCTTTGACTGGGGCTGCTTACACCTGGCGGGTGTTTTACGGCGATGGCTCGCAACAGCAATTTACCAGTTCCACCCGATACGTAGATGTTCCCCTGTTCGCCGGTCAAAGCATCGTGAGTACCCGGGTGACGGTCAGCTTCCAGGGCTGCGTCTTCTCCGACGAGGTAACCTTTGTGCCTCCCATCGAAGGCGGGACCTCCCTCTCCGGTCTTGCGGATCGGGAATTGCCCCCATCCAATCTGGAGCTTCAGGAAGTCAAGGTCTTCCCCAACCCTACCACGGGCGAGCTCAACTTTATGGGCCTTCCCATCACGGGCCACACCGTCACGATCATCGACAATCAGGGCAAAGCCATTGTACAAGACAGCCCCGTCGACCAAAGCTTGAGTATCCGTGATTACCCCAGCGGAATCTACCACTTCATCATTCAAAATGCGGAGGGCATCGTCAAAAGCGGTAGAATTATAAAAGAGTAATAGTACCGTTTTTCATTGCTCTTATCTTCGGCCCCAAATCGACTTTTGTCGGCTTGGGGCATTTTAATTTATGGTGGAAAAATTTAAAGGGTGGGAATTGATTTTTAGATGCAAAGTAATTACATTGTGAATCCTGAGCAACCGGAGTTTCCTGTTCCGGTATCGTACATCTAAGTTGTCTTAGATCATCCCGTTCCAACCCAATCATATCTATTTAACTGAGCCCCTGGTGTATACAGCACCGCGTAGCGTTATTGTCTCTACTGATTAACAGAAGTAATTTTTAAGGTATCCTTAGGACTTGCGGAGGACCTTGTAGACCGTAGTCGGCAAGGCGCACTCCCGGTCCCCTCAACTTTGCGCTTACTCGTTTTGACGACACGTCAAGACGCAGGGAGGGTATGTCCTTCACCCAAGGCTTGGCATTGCGCTTTGCCAAAGGTTGCGGTACCACTTCTCGATTTCCATTGGTCTCGATTTCCAATTCTAGTGGCTACTAACGCGAAGTGCCCTGGCACGCTCGTGGCCACTGCGCTGGTCGGTCTTCTTACTGATCCGCCTTTAGTTGGCATTTTTTTATTCACCTTTCAAAATACCTTTATGAAATCTTTATGTAGTATTTTACTCTGTCTGTTGGCTTGGAACTTTGGACACGCTCAGTGCAACATTTCGGGGTCCAGTACCCTGGCGGTCAACGCTACGGGTACCTACTCCATCCCCAGCAATTTGGCCCAGTGCAGCAGTTGCCACGATTGGGACATTATCGGGGGGAGTGGCACCATCATCGGCAGCGATCAGGGACGGTCGGTGACGATTCGCAAAACGAGTAGTAGCAACCTGACCATCCGGGTGACCTACTTTAGCGAAAGTGGCTGTCGGTCCTGTACCCGGGTCATCAGCAGTACGCCCGCTTGTAATTTTACCACGACGATTTCCAACTCTTACCTGGATAATTTCTTCGACGTCTTTTTGACGACCGAAAATTCGCCCTCCACGGGCCCCGGCGCCACCTACAACTGGACGGTCAACTACAACACCGGTCCGAGCTACTTCGCCACCACGAGTACCAATGTCGTCAACGTTCCCCTGCCCACCAACCGCTCGATCGTGAGCGCCTCGGTGACGGTCAACTTCCAGGGCTGTACGTTCTCCGATTTCCATACGTACTTCCCGCCCATCACCAGCCAGTTTGGCTTCGGGGCAAAAGCGGATACGGAGTCGACCTTCGATACGCAAAACATCGAGGCTTATCCCAACCCCACCACCGGCGAACTCAATTTTACGGGCTTGTCGGCCGAAGGCTACACCGTCACCGTCTTGGATCTGACGGGTAAAGAAATTATTCGGGACGCCCCCAGCGATCGGCCCCTCAACATCAGCGAGCAACCTTCGGGCGTGTACCAGTACCTGATCCGCAATGGCAAAGACATCGTCAAGAGCGGTAAACTGCTCAAAGAGTAGAGCGCAATAACCTACATTATCGGAGCCCCGAATCGGGAATGGAAGTTAGGGGGTGAGTTTTTTGGGGCAGGAGAAAGGGGGGGAGAGAAAAAAATTAAACACAAACCCGAAAAGGAGGATAGGGGGGTAAGA
>CALCCH010000453.1 GCA_937899855.1 uncultured Saprospirales bacterium
GCCTGGAGCTGCCCACCGATGGCCCGCGCGTAATAGGTTTTCAACACCTCCCCCGGATTCCCCGTGGGCACTTCCTTACCCGCCCTGTGGCCGGTAACATCATAAAGATACGTGACTTTCAAGTCATTTGTACTGCGCTCGTATACTTTTTTCACCTTACCGTACACGTCGTATTCCAGCCGCAAATCCGCCTGAATATCTTCCACCAATTGACCACGCGCGTCGTAAACGTAGTTGTTCGGTGCCTGGTCGGTCAGGTCGTCCACGCCCGGAAAATCCGCCCAGACATCGTCGATGTGGGTCAGGCGGTTTTTGCCCCCCGTCTTGTCGTAGCGGTACCGGAGTTTGTCCATTTTGCCATTGGCGGGGCCCCGACGAATAAAGGATTGTTTAAAATTTCCGTTGAGGTCGTAGCCACCGATGTTGACAAAATAATCGGCCAATTGGCTGTAGGTCCCGGTAAAGGCGGGGTTGGCCGTCGCCAGGACCTGGCCAAAGCGCGCCGTCAATAGCTCGTTCCGGTGGTTGTAGGAATAGGCGTAGACGAAATGTCCGCTCAAGTCGGTCGTCCCCACGTTGGCCCGGGTCTTCCAGCGTTGGGCCGCCAGGTTGCCGCTGTAATTGGCCTCGGCCTTACCGGAGCCAAACAAGTCTGCCGTTCGCCCACCCAACTGGCCGTTCGCGGCTTCGTAATCCCCCTCGTAATAATCCAGCGCCATACTAAAGGTATGGTTGCCCCCTACGCTGGTACTGGCCTCCGCCATGTCCAGGGGGTTAATGGCCTTGAGCTGCCCCTGGAGGGTGTACGCAAATTCCTGAAGCTCCAAGCCCTCGGCAATATCCCTTTGCGCCAGGGCACCGCTGGGCGTATAGCGGTACTGCGCGTGTACGTCAGCGGGGATACTGACCTGATCGTTGTGCTGGGTGGAGACACTGGTCAGTTGACCATTGGCATCGTAGGTGTAATGGTGGTGAAACTCATCGCCCAGTCCCCCCGCTTCGTAAATCACTTCGGTGACGCTCCCCAGCAGATCGTAGCGGTAATCCGTAATCTTGGTCCCGCTACCGGTGATTTGGTGCGCCATCCAACTCATCCGCCCTTGCTCGTCGTAACTGTACCACAGCTTGGAGTCGTCGTTGTAGCTGTGGGACAACTTGCCCCGTAGAAATTGTTGGCTCCGACCACTCCCCGTCACGGGCTGGCTGTATACCTGATACATTACTTGACTCGTCCCGCTGCTCGGATAGTCCGCATCCTCCAACAGGGTCGGATCGTCCAGGTCAGCGGGTAGGCTACTGCATTCCCCCATTTCCACTACCCGACCCAAGTCATCATATTTGGAGTAGGAAAACCGCCCCGCTGCCAGTTGGAGGGCATTCTGAGAAAATCGAATCTGGCCATCTTGACGATAGTGGTACTCCGTCCGGCCCGCATCGGGCGTTTCCTCCCACACCAACTCCCCCTGGGTATTGTAACGGTAGTAAGAAAAAGCGTGGTGGTCGTGATTGGCATTGGTGCTGTGCCGCAGGTCATTGGGCGCTACCGTCGCAATCATTTGGCCGCTCTTATCGTAGAGGTAAAGGCTAAAGTTGTGGTAGTTCAAGGTATAGCTAACCGTTAGGATCGCATTGCTGGCGAGGCTCACCACCCGGTAAAAACCCGGTGGAAGAGAGATGCTGACTTGGTCATTACCACTAGCGGGGGACTCAAACCACAATTGATCGGTGGCCAAATCGTACACCTCATAGCGGAGGTCAGCGCTACTAAAGGTGATGCTACTACTGGCGTCGGTGAGGTGAAGGTCGCGATAGCCCCCCGGCGCTACGGCGGCGGATACCGACTGCGTATTGACATCTACACCATCCACTTTCCCACTCAAGGCCCGGGCGACCTCATTACCGTAGAGGTCGTAAAATATAATCAACTCCTTCCCGTCCGGGTCCACGCTGATCTGCTTGGTGTAACGCCGTTCGCTATTGCCGCTACACTGGGCCGCCAGTAGACCATTTTCGTCGTAGCTACTCCCCGCGAGCAAACAAAGGGGATCTCTTTTTCGAAACAGGTAATCTACCTCCTGCAAGGCTTGCATCGAGTAGCTGACGGTTTCGTGGCCCCCACCCATCCGGTAGGCATCACCCGGTGCGGCCGTTCTACGGGCGGCCCCGGTGAGGCTACTGTACTCAGTGCGGGTGTAGGGATAATCGGTCACGGCCTGCCAAGGCTCCTCGGTATTGTAGGAGCTGTACCACCAGCCCAGGCTGTTGACCTGGGGACCGATGGGGTCGGGATTGTTGAGTTTGGCAGCCCAATCAAAATTACCGACGCCATAGTCGTTACCGGTTTGATCTTGTACGAAATGTTCCCGGTATTCGATGTAATTCTTCCCCGTGGGGGCGGCCAAGGTAGCGAGCGCTATCCGGCCCTGAACATCATAAAGCGTTTCGGTGGCCCAAACTTTATCGGTCAGGTAATCCTTGCTT
>CALCCH010000454.1 GCA_937899855.1 uncultured Saprospirales bacterium
CGCCAGGTTATTACCCTGCAGGGCAATCCACAGATCGTCGTGGTCGTGGAAGAAATACAGGCCAATACAAGCCAGCCCCCCAATCGTGGTAAATATGCGCATAAAGAACAGCTTTCGACCGCCGTAATCCGCAATGCCCGTCAGCAGGGGCAGGGCGATGGAAATGATCAGATAAGCCGCCGCCAGGGCGTAGGAAAAGAGGGCCGTATCGGTCATCTCAATGCCCCAGAATAAGAATTCGTCATCGATGTACTGGTTGAAGTAGATGGGAAAAATCGCTACGGCGATCACCAGGGCGTAGGAGGAATTGGCCCAGTCGAACATGGCCCACCCGTGGATGACGCGCTTGTCGTTGAGTACGGGGGGAGTCGGAGCGTTATTTTCCATGAAAAGGAGCTTGGTTGCTTGCTCAAGATAGCCAAAATAGTTGAACCCGGAGGATGATTTTTAGCCTATTTGGCTTACATTTGGAAGCCCATGGCCCCCACGCCATCCGCTTTTTTCCGTGCCAAACTGCGCTTATGAATCTTGCCGTCCTCTCCCGCGGGCCCCAGTTGTACTCCACCCGTAGCCTCGTCCAAGCCGGGCGCCGTCGGGGGCACCGCGTCGAGGTCATCGATCACCTCTACTGCAATCTGCTCATCGAAGGAGGGCAGCCCCAGGTATTCCACGGCGACCGCCTGCTCTGGGGCGTCGATGCGGTCATTCCCCGGATTGGAGCGTCGGTAACGGTACCGGGTGCCGCCATCATCCGCCAATTCGAAATGATGGGAATTTTTTCCGTCACCAGCTCCGAGGCCCTGCTCCGCTCGCGTGACAAATTGCAGTGTCTCCAGTGGCTTTCGCAGGTGGGCGTAGGCCTGCCCCGAACCGCCTATTCCAATTTTACCGAAACGCCCCGGGAGCTGATCGACCTGGCGGGGGGCGTTCCACTGGTCATCAAACTGCTCAAAAGCACCCACGGGCTGGGCGTGATCCTAGCCGAAAAGGAGTCGGTGGCCGAATCGGTCATCGAGGCCTTCGCGCGCATCCGGGAGCGGGTCATCGTCCAGGAGTACATCGCCGAGGCGGGAGGTGCCGATCTGCGGGTTCTGGTCATCGACGGGCAAGTCGTGGCGGCGATGAAACGCCAGGCCCAGCCCGGCGAATTTCGCTCCAATCTCCACCGAGGCGCCACGGCTACTCCCGTCGAGCTGGAGCCGGAGGAAGCGGCTACCGCCATCCGCGCGGCCGAGGCCCTGGGCCTCAAGGTGGCCGGCGTCGACCTGCTCCAATCCGACCGCGGGCCGCTGGTCCTCGAAGTGAATCCCTCGCCGGGCCTGGAAGGCATCACCAGTACCACGGGAATCGATATTGCCGACCACATTATTCGCTACATCGAAAAAGAAGTGATTTGAAAAAGTCCAAGAATTTGGCCATCAACGGTGTCTCGATTGCGCCGGGCCATCGGGATATCGTACGCCTCAACGTCGCCCGCCTGCCTTCGGGAACGCTGATTAGCCTGCGTTGCCACGTTTACCGCAGTGCCACTCCCGGTCCGACCCTATTGGTGATGGGGGGCGTCCACGGCGACGAGATCAACGGTGTGGAAATCGTTCGGGAGGCCATCGTCCGTCGGTACTTTGAGTCGCTGGCTTGTGGTAGTGTGATCGCCATTCCCCTGCTCAACATCTACGGCTTTATCAACTTTTCCCGTGATGCTTCCGACGGGAAAGACGTCAATCGCAGCTTTCCGGGTTCGCGCAACGGCTCCCTGGCTTCGCGGGTGGCGCACGCCCTCACCAAGCAAGTGCTGCCCCTGGTCGACTTTGGGATCGACTTTCACACCGGGGGCAACGCGCGATACAACTACCCTCAGATTCGCTATACGGCGGCCGATGACCGGGCGGATGAGCTGGCGCGGGCCTTTGCGGCGCCCTACCTGGTGCGCAAGCCGGCCATCGCCAAGAGTTTGCGCAAGGTGGCGCAGACGATGGGCATTCCGCTGTTGGTGGACGAGGGGGGAGAATCCTTGCG
>CALCCH010000455.1 GCA_937899855.1 uncultured Saprospirales bacterium
GCTTATCTACGTGGGCAGGCCGGGGGTAATGTCGGACCACTGGTTGTCGGGATTGCGCCGTCGAACCTGGGCGTCGGAGGTGCCCACGTAGATTAGCGCACTATCAATCGGTGATTCCGAGAGCGTGGTGACGACGTGGTAACGCGGCGCCGTAGGAGGGTTGGGAATGGTGAGATTGAGGCTGATGGGGCTCCAGTTGGGAATACCCCCGCTGGTACTGATGTAGAGGCGATTGGTGGCCGTGTAAAGGATATCGGGATTGTGGGGGCTGAGGATGTACTGCATGTCCCAGGCCCGGGGATCGTCGCTGTCGATACCGGAGGAGCCCCACTGAAAGCTGCTTCCCCCGTTGGTAGAGGCCCAGATAACGCCATTTTGCGTCTCGACAAACTGATTGAGGGAGTCCTCGGGATTAAAAGCGGCCTGAAAACCATCTCCCGAAAAAATCCGGTCCCAGTCGATGGCGTCGTTGCGGTTGCCCCGTAGCGTACCATTGTCCTGGGTCCCGCCGTAGTAATTGTCGGGGAGAAAGGGGTTGTAGGCAACGCGGTAAAACTGGGTAGCGGGAATATTGTCGATGTCGATCCAGTCATTGACGCCGGCGGGCTTGCGGTAGAGGCCTCCATCGGTACCGATAATGATATCGCCAGCGCTGTTCCAGGCCATGGCGTGGTGATCGACGTGGGGGACTAGGGAAGCATTGGGCAATTGGGAGAGCATAAACCAGCCCGTCCCCCCGCTGGTGGAGGCCCAGAGCTGTACCCCACCGATGTAGAGGTTACTGGAATTGTTGGGATCGACGGCCAGTTGGCCAAAGTACCAGCCAAAGCCCCCGAGGGCATTGGAGGCCAGACCAGAAGACGTACCGGTCGTGAGGGCGGTCCAGGTATCTCCCCCATTGGTGGATCGGTATACGCCTTGGACGTTGAAATCCAGCCCGACGTAGAGGGCGAAGAGGAGGTCCGAATTGTTACCGGCCATGGCCAAACCAATCCGACTCTGGGGCCCCGTGGGCAGTCCATTGCCCAATTCTGACCAATCGGTGCCCCCGTTGGTGGTTCGGTAGATTTTTGCCCCATTGCCCGACACGATCGACTCCGAATTGTTGCGGATGCGGTCCCAACCCGCGGCGTAAAGCACTTGGGGATTGTCGGGATTGAGGAGCAGGTCAATCACTCCGGTGGAGTCACCGAGTTGGAGGATTTGATCCCAATTGAGGCCACCGTCCGTGGATTTGTATACCCCCCGCCTTGTACTGCGGGCAAAAGGCAGGCCCATCGTGGAGACGTAGATGATATCGGAATTCGTAGGGTCGACGATGACCTTGGAGATGATTCCCTCGTCGGCAAGGCCGATATTGGTCCAGGAATCTCCACCATCTACCGATCGGTACAGGCCATTGCCAATAAAGGGGTAGGAAGTAATGTTGGGATCCCCCGTACCCGCGTAGATGGTATCGGGGCGGTTGGGGTCGTAGTGGAGGTCACCGATGGCGAGGTAGGGCTGATCGTCGAAGACGGGGTTCCAGTTGGCTCCGCCATCGGTGGTTTTGAAGATGCCGCCACCGGAGAAACCCGCCAGCATGGTATCGTCGTCATTGGGGTGAATGATCAAGGTATTGACGCGAGCGCCAGCATCTCCGGGCCCCCGTTGGAGCCAGGGGCTGTCCATGCCCGTGGCCCGACGCCGGCTCCTGGACTGGGTGGACAGCCGGGCGCCCGTTTTCTCCAGGGCACGGCGGTAGGCGGCGACGTCGGGCCGGTCGTCGGGATAGGCGTGGCGCAGGGTAAAAAAGTCGTTGGGCTGGCTTTTTTCGTGCCATTTGGCCAGTGGGTCAGCGGCGGGTTCGGAAGCGGGGGGAGCGGGCCAGTTCCAGTACAACAGGCTGCCTAGGAGGCCGACACATAAGAGGAGAAGGAATGAGCGTAGGGTCGCGTTCATGGGATGATGTTGTTCGGTAATGCGGGGGATGATAATATCCAAAAATAAGGAATTTTGAACGAATTTGCAGGGAAGTACTATATTCGCAGCTGAGCAAAATTCCACTTATGCTGGCTCTTGACCGAGATTTACAAATGCGCAAGGAAAGCCTGGAGGCTTTTGGCCAGCTCGCCGAGCGTTTGCTGCGGTACTTCCCCAATGTACTACACGAGTACGAAGAGCAGCACCAGTACCGCATTTACCGATCGCAGATTGCGGGGGTCACCAAGTACATTCGTCCGATCAACAGCAAGTTATTCCTGGCCGATCCGGATCATTTTCGGGAACGCTTTACGGCCCTCTTGGCGCTGTTGGCCGACCTCCGTGCGGGGCAGGCGCCCGATTTATTTGGGCCGCATACAGCCGATCAGGTCCTGTATACCATCCAGCAGGCGGTGGGAGCGGGCTTGGACCTATTGGTCGATCCCAACGGCGCGCGGAAGCACGCGGGCAATCGCTTTGAGGAGTTGATCCGAGCCGTTTTTTCCGAGATGGGGATTGCCAATAAAAAGATGGTCCTACAAATTCCTTACGAAACGGAGGATGGAACCAAAATCTACCAGTGTGAAAATGACTTGATCCTCAGTCCCTACGCGGAGGTCCGCTCTACCCGCCACCATTTGGATCCGGCCGAGGTGGTGGTCTCGATCAAAACGACGTCTAAGGATCGAATGGGGAAAATTTTTATCGACAAAATGCTTTTGGAGCGCTTTGTGGGGCATCCGCAGAAGGTCATCGGTATTTTTCTCAATGACGTTCAGCGCAAGCGCAACGATCGGGTGAGTTTTACGCTGGTCTCGGGCTTGTTTATGGTATACAGTCAATTTTTGGTAGAACTGGAGGGCATCTATTACCTCGATCCTCCGCCAAACGCACGCAAGGCGCCTTTTAATCGCCACATGCACTCTTTTGCGCAGTTTTTGCTGCGGGATTTTCAGACTTTACTGCGGCCGGAGGCTTGAATGGCGCAGTGGAGCCGGGGTGTATCGAGCTCACAGCTTTTCGATGTCCGCTTTCGACAAACCCGTAGCCGCTTGGATAAGCGCTACGGCGACCCCACTTTTTTTAAGTTGCCTGGCAATTTCGATACTGCGCTCCTCTCTACCCCTGGCCAGGCCCTCTTCTCGACCCTCTTCCCGTCCTTCCTCTCTGGAGGTATTTACCACATTTTGCAGGTCGCGATAGTATTTCAGACTGCTTTCGTAAGCGGTGCGGTCTTCGGCACTAAATTTTGCAATCTCGGCTGCTTCAAACAATTGTTCAAATACCTTTTCCCGGAGCTTGGGGGGGCGATCTTGCAACTGCGATAAGTAACGGAATACGTACAACCATTTGTCAAATTGGGTCTCCAACTCCTCTTCCCGTTTGGTAAATTTGGGCAATTCAATATAGATAAATTTGAGCTTGTCGTAAAAGACCTCACAACGTTGGTTTTTCCATTCCACTAGGTGCAAAAGTTCGCTGTCGGATCTGTGGTCGTCAAAAATAAAGTCCAGTATGCCCACCGTGTAGACGGGTTCGAGTTGGTAATTCCAAACGCCCTTTTGGGCCTGCTCCTGAATGGGAAAAGAGGCGTAATAAATGCTCCGATCCTGGAAAAAATTTTGCTTGGCCTTCTGCATCTCTACGATAAACCGCTCGCCGGATTCTCCGATACAATACAGATCGAAGATGGCCTTGCGGTCCAGCTTTTTGGTCCCCACTTGTTCGTTGCGCGCGTAGCTGAGGTCCTTGATCCGGTGCCGCTCCGGTAAGATTTGGTTCAAAAAATCAATCAGTAGCGCCTTGTTGGGCTCGCTACCGAACAGTTTTTTAAAGCCAAAATCGGTCAGTGGATTGATGTAACGATCTTGTAGCGCACTCATTGGCCAAAGTTTGATGTTCCAAGATTGGATAAGGGTAAAATACTCAATTTTAAGTTTGTTCGGAGGCCCGGGGACACTTTTTCACCCTTCCTCCATTCCCGGATCGGATACTTCCCCATCCCGCAACTTCGCGCGCCGTTCCTGAGCGGCCACCTCATCCGCCGCCGTCCGAATCCGCTGCAAATGCGCCGCGTCCATCAAGCGGGCCTGGATGATCCGACAGTACTCCGGCTCCAGCTCGCTACCCATCCAGCGCCGATCGGTCGCCTCGGCCACCGCATAAGTCGTCCCCGAACCGCCGAAGGGGTCCACCACCGTATCACCGGGCGGGGTAGTGGCCAGTACAATTCGCCGGAGCAGCTCGACGGGCTTTTGGGTTTTGTGGGCCGTTTTTTCCCAAGAGCTGTTGGAGAGCGTCGGGATCTCCAGTACATCCTTGGGCTTGGCCCCCAGGGGATGGGGTTGCCAGACGTAGGTTTTCTTGGCTTGGCCCCGGGCAAAGTGGGAGCTATCGGCCTGCTTGCGTTGGGGGTATTTTAGGGTGTGGGCATTGTAAGGGATGCGCACCGCGTCGATGTTGAAGGTAAACCGACGACTGACGCGCAGGTGGAGGATGCTTTCGTGAGAGCGCCCCCAGTCCTTGCCCAAGTTGCCCTTGTTGCGGTAAAACCAAACGAGCCACTTGCAGCCCGCAAAGTGCGGGGCGGCGGCCCACTTGAGGTCGGCCAAGATCTCGGAAAAACCACAGATAAACAGCGAACCCGTATCCTTGAGTACCCGACGGGCCGCGCGAATCCACTCCATGCTCCACTCGACGTAGGCCTTTTGGGAGGCAAAGCTGTCCCACTCCGCTTTCTTAATGTTGTATGGGGGATCGGCAAATACGAGATCAACCGAGGCCGTGGGAAGGGATTGGAGGAAAAGCAAGGCATCTTCCCGATAGAGGGTGCCAGCATCGGTCTGGAAAAAGGGGGTCAACTTTCTAGGGGGGGCATCCGCCGTTTGGTCAGCTGGGGTGAGCTCGCGTAGGAATTGACGAACTTGAGGTTCGGTATACACCCGGTAGTTGTTGATGGGGTGGCGGGTAGTGGGAAACTTTCCCGCCTTGTCCCAACGGCGGAGGGTTTCGCGGCTAACCCCCAGAATTTCGGCGGCCTGACCAATGCTCAAATACTGCTCCATGATCTTTTTCGTGTTTTGGCAAAGCTACTGCAACTTACAACAAGCTTACACAAGCCTGGACAGCAATTTTAGTCAATTCGCTCAAAAGCAACAAATTCGGATCGCATTATTCGGTCAAAGGACGGTTAAAAATCATCCGTAGGTTAAAAATGGAAAGCAGCACAACGATGATCAGCCAGATGTACATCCAAACGGAGGCGGGAATAACGACAAAGAGTTTGGCGTACTCCGCTAAATCCGAGGAAGGCCCCACCCGAAAATCCTCGACGATAAAAATGATGCTGGCCATGCCGAGGAACATCAGTATCCAACGGTCCCAGTTGGTGTAATAACTGATGAGCAGTAGGCTCAGGGCGAAGGCGATTAGAAAACCAAAGGTGAAGCCGGTATCTACCCAAATCAAACCGGAAATCAGCATACTGACCGACAGCACTCCCAGGGCGATTTTAGAGTACCGGGGTTGACGCGCCCCGAAATAGAACAGCAAATTTCCAAAAATGGCACTGCCCACGTATCCGCCCATCAAGATGATGGAACGCCAGCCTCCGATGGTGGTCGCCAGACCGCTCCCATCGGGATTGACTCGGATGGAGACCACCTGTCCTCCGGTGATGATGGCCCCCATGGCGTGGCCAAATTCGTGCAGGAAGGTCACCAACAGGTTGATGGGATAAAGGAGGGTACGCCCCGTTTCTCCGCCGTAGTAACGCAGGGCAAAGTAAATCGCTAGGGAAAGAAGAATACCCCATATGGGAGACTGTTTCATGAGCTGATGGGCTAATTTTCCAGAAAAAAGGTTTTGATTTCCAGGGCGTCTTTGGGCTTCATCCGACCCGCCAGAATCAGTCGCAATTCGCGGCGGCGATTGGCTCCTTCAAAGAGCTTTTGCTCCTCTGCAGTAAGGGGCAACAGGGGCGGTACGTGGCTGGGTTTGCCCGTTTGCTCATCGATGGCGACGAAAGAAAAATAGGCGTGGTTACTCATGCGGTTGTTACCGCCCTTAACGTCGGCGGCAAAAACCTCTACGTAAACCTCCACTGAAGTATTGAAAGCCCGGGTCACCACTGCTTCGAGGGTGATGACGTCACCGAGTCGAATGGGCTTTTGGAAAGAAACGTTGTCGACCGAAGCCGTTACCACGTGGGCTTCGCAATGCTTTCCCGCACAGATGCCCCCAATGATGTCCATCCAGCGCAGAAGATTGCCTCCCATTAGGTTGCCCAAGGGATTGGTATCGTTGGGCATGATCATTTCGGTCATCACCGTTTTGGACTCAATCGTCTTTTTGCCTCTAGTAGTCGTCATGGTATCAGGTTTTATTGAATTTAACGCCGCAAAAGTACAGCTTGTTTTCGAGGCGCCCTAACTTCCCACTGCTTTTCCAAATCCCGTGGTGTAAACGACCAGCAGCCACCCAAATTTGTCGAAATCAGGTCATTTGTTGTTGATAATTCGACCAATTAAGCCCCGAAAGGGACCAAGTTTTTCTAACTTGCGTAGAATCGATCAAATTAGCAGATATATGAAGTATACTCTACCACTAATCACCTTATTTATCCCCCTCTACCTCCTCGCGCAGAATCCCATCGCGCTGGAATTCGAACACGACGGATTGGCCCGCGAATACCTGCTCTACGTCCCCGCTGACTACACCCCGGGAGATGTACTCCCCCTCGTATTCAACTTCCACGGCATTACCTCCTCCGCCGGTGAGCAGTACATCTACACCGGTCTACTCGGCAGCATGAACACCGTGGCGGATACGGGTCATTTTTTCGTCTGCTACCCCAACGGCGTCAAGATACCCGACGACGACGGCTTCGAGTGGAACGTTGGGTTTGCCTTTTCCAGTACCACTGCCGACGACGTGGGCTTTGTGGAGCGCCTCATCGATACCCTGCACGCCAATTACGGCATCGACCAGAACCGGGTATACGCCACGGGCATGTCCAACGGGGGCTACTTCGCTTACCGGCTGGCTTGTGAACTGTCGGGTCGGATTCAGGCCGTAGCTTCGGTGACCGGAACCATCGTTCCCGGTGAGGAAACCCAATGCCGCCCCGAACGCCCCGTACCCGTCCTCCAACTCCACGGCACCGCCGACCCCGTCGTGCGCTTCAACGGCTCGCAAAGCGGCCTTTCCATGGACGACCTCATCAAATTCTGGACCGACAACAATCGCTGTTTTACCTCCGATCAAGACGTCTTTAATTTTCCCAACATCAATACCGTCGATGGCAGTACGGTTAGCAAAACTACGTACACCAATTGCCAGGGCGATAATGAAGTGGTTTTTTACCGGGTCGAGGGCGGCGAGCACACCTGGCCTGGCTCCTCGCTGACGGAATTGGGGGTCACCAACCAAGACATTGTGGCCAGCCGTGAGATTTGGGAGTTTTTCCGCCCCTACTCGGGCCCCATCGTCACCAGCACCGAAGATATTCCCCAGGCCAGTTTTGCCCTACAAGTACAACCCAACCCCTTCGTCGACCAAATCCAACTCAACACCAAGACGGAAGCTATCCAGACCATCATCGTAAGCGATCTGCTGGGCCGTACGGTTTACCAAAACCATTCCCTCCGGACACCCCAACACCAAATCCCAACGACAGATTGGACCCCCGGTCTGTACCTGCTCCGGGTAGAGACGGTGTCGGGAGCGGTGAGCGTGCAAAAAATAATCAAATCCTAAATTTGCCAAAGTCATTTCGAAAATGAAAAATAGCCTTTTACTTTTCGGCCTTCTGCTCCTTTCCGGTTTGTTCTCGGATGCGGTGGCCCAAAAAACCTACGGAGACCTGTACCAAGTGGAAGCCGACGCCACGGCGGATATTGACCAATTGCGGATTCAAGCCAAGGCCGAGGGCAAACACTTGTTGCTACAAGTCGGGGGCAACTGGTGCCCCTGGTGTTACCGCTTTCACGACTTTGTGGAGCAAAATGCAGGACTCAAGACCATCGTGGAGCGGGAGTACCTGGTATACCACCTCAATTACAGCAAAGAAAATAAGAACGAGGCCGTACTGGCCCGCTACCGTTTTCCCCAACGCTTTGGCTTTCCCGTCTTCCTAGTCCTGGATGCCGATGGAGAACTGCTCCACACCCAGGACAGTGCCCTGCTGGAAAGTGGAGACAGCTACGATGCCAAAAAGGTAGGCCAATTCTTCCAAAGTTGGGCCCCCACAGCGCTCGATCCGGCGACCTATCAGGAGCAGTAGCACGGAAGAACCGCCGCAACAAAGTGAGCAAAAAGGAGTACAATAGCTCAAAACTCATGTGGAAATATGTCCCCATTCTCTGCGGCCTACTCTGGAGCAATACGGCCTGTCAGCAGCAATCTGCCCAACGGGCCGGCCAGGTAGCATCGCCAAGCGTGGCAATTCCTGCGCCAACCACCAGTAGCCCCGATTCCGGCACCCTCACTGATCCCACCGCAGCAGCAGAACAATCTACTGGTACGGCAGCCGAAAAGCAGTACCGTTTCGAAGCATTTATGACCCAGGGAGATGCGCGTTTTGCGGCGGGGGACTACCGCGGGGCCCTGGAATTCTATCGGAAGGCGGAGGCCACCTTACCCGAACGGGCCGACAAGGCCAAAATGGTGGCTTGTCTAAAGGCCCTACAAACGCCCTCGACGCGTAGCTCGAAGCAGAGTCAGCGGACGGGTCGGTAGCCAATAATCCATTGTAAGCATAACCAAAACAACATGTCGATCAAAAGTCAATCGGAACTGGATGGAATCAAAGCGGCGGGAGAAGCCGTTGCGCAAACGCTGCGGCAAATGCGTGCCTACGCCGCCGTGGGAATGAGTACCCAGGAGTTGGACGAATATGGCTACCGCCTACTGCGTTCCTACGGCGCCAACCCCGCTCCAAAAAAGGATTACAATTTTCCCGGGTGGACTTGTATCAGCCTCAACCACGAAGTATGCCACGGCATCCCCTCGGCCAGTCGGATTTTGCGGGAAGGCGATTTGGTCAACATTGACGTTTCGGCCGAAGTGGATGGTTTTTATGGCGACAATGGGGGATCGTTTATTCTGGGGCAGGATATTCGCCAACTGACGCCCTTGGTCCGGGCCTCCCAAGAGATTCTGCGGGCCGCCATTCCCCGGATCAGCGATCGGGTAAAGATTGCCGACGTGGGCGGTTTTATCGAACGCGAGGCCCAAAAACGGGGGTACAGCGTCATCAGAAACCTCTGTGGCCACGGCATCGGCCGCCGACTCCACGAGGCGCCCTCGGAAATTCCCTGCTTCCACGATCACTTCAACACCCGGCGCTTTCGCAAAAACTCGGTGGTGGCGCTGGAGACTTTTATCTCCACCAACGCCAACTTCGTGTACGAAATGGACGATGGCTGGACCATGCAGACCGACGATGAAAGCTACGTGGCCCAACACGAACACACCCTGGTGATCACCGAGGGCGAACCCATCATCGTCACCGCTGCCAACGGCATTTTTTAATCCTTTCCGCCCCAACCAGCATCTGCTTGTCTGCTTGAATGCGGCCCTCAGGACTCGTAAACGATCTTACGGATTACGATGACCAGAATCAGGATGATCAATACCACTAGGGCAATAAGGGCGCTGGATTCCCCAAAATCGGAGATGAAATAGTAAAAGCTGTAGCCGAGTACTCCGATCAGTAGTACGAGGTAAATGTAACTCATTATTTGGTTGAAGCGCATCGGGTAGTGAAGTTGGTAAAGGTGCTATTCCTACTACGGCAAAGAACGTGCAAATGTTTATTGCGCAATAACGCGACAAAAAACCGAAAACTATTTGCCAACAGCAGTCAATTGCGCTCGGCGAACGCATTTTCTCTTCCCATTTGCTTAATTTGTGACTGCAATAGCCAGTTCCGACCCTGGGTCGGAGTCAATTCCTCGGGCTCAGTATCACATTATTCTCTTTCCATCAAAACGAACCTGCAATGAATCGAATTACACTACTCCTTTTCGGGCTATTACTCGGAGGCGGGCTCTTTGCCCAGTCCAGCAGTCGCCAGATCGAGGTAGAAGTACAGGTAACCTACGCCGAATACCTGGGTACTACCCCACCCCTGCGTCACCTCCTCCCCCTGCCGGCTACTACTCCCGAGAAAAAACGGCAGGCCAAACTGTCTAAAAAAGCACCCAAGAACTTTATCGGCCGGGGCCGGAATACCGTCGCCCGACCCGATTTGGCCCACCAGGGCCCCGACCCGGTCCTCCAGGCCGACCGGGGCCTGCTGTCCGATACGGTGATCGTCGAACCCTCCGTCAACGTCCCCGGTCTGTGGGACCAATTCGGCTCTCCCCACGATCCGACGGGCGACATCGGGCGCGATCACTACGTCCAAGCCATCAACTCCACTACCATCGGCATCTTCGATAAGGAGGGCAACATCCTCAACTCCTTTTCGGCCAATACCCTCTGGTCCAGCCTGGGCTTTACCTCCGCTGGGGATCCCATCATCCTCTACGATCAGACGGCCAACCGCTGGTTGATCACCGAGTTTCCAGATCCCAACCAATTGCTCGTTGCGGTCTCCGAAGACAGCGATCCCCTGGGCAGTTGGAACGCCTACAATTTCGCAACGCCCTCGTTTCCCGATTATCCGAAATACGGCGTCTGGGACAATGCCTATTCCGTCACCACCAACGAAGGGGGCCCGGGCGTACTACATTCCTATTTCATCGACCGTGAAGCGCTCCTGGCGGGCAATACTTCCGTTAGTATCCAGCGCTTGGGCCTACACGGCAACAACAATACCGCGGCGGGATTCTTCGTGGCCACTCCGGTGGATTGGTCGGGCCTGACGCCTCCCAATTCCAATCCCCTCATCATGGCCCTCAACGACTCCTCCTGGGGCAGTACTCCCGAAGACGCCGTTGAGATCTTTAGTGTAAACATCGACTGGGACGATCCCGATAATACCAGTGTGGAGCAAACGACGGTGGTCACCGCTCCTTACAATTCCTTTGCCTGCGCCTCCCTCGGCTACGGTTTTGCCTGCGTCCCCCAACGGGCCGGTGGTGGCCTAGACGGTATCCCGGAGACCATCATGAACCAACCCCACTACCGCAATTTTGGGACGCACGAATCCGTCGTCCTCTGCTTTATGACCGATGCCGACGGTAACAACCGCGCCGGTATCCGCTGGATGGAATTGCGCCGGACGCCGGGTGCGGATTGGTCGGTCTATCAAGAGGGCACCTACGCTCCCAATGATGGCAAGCACCGCTACATGAGTACCATCGCCATGGATGGCTCGGGCAATATCGCACTGGGTTACAACCTGTCCAGCCCGTTTGATTACGTGTGCATTAGCTACACCGGACGACGGGCCACCGATACACAGGGGGTAATGACAATCCGGGAATACGTGGTCTCCATTGGCCAAAATACCATCAACTCGGGAGGACGTTTTGGGGATTACGCACACATGAGTATCGACCCCACCAACGATCGAACCTTTTGGTTTACGACCGAATTTGCCGATGCGGGGCGCTCGCGGACGCGGATCGTGGCTTTTGACATCCGCAAAGATTCCATCGACATTGGCCCGACTACCCTGTTGACGCCCCAGAGTGGCGCCCTGCTCAGCAATGCGGAGACCGTATCGGTGGCGGTGAAGAACCAAGGGGCCAATGCCGTAGAAAGCTTTGAAGTGGCCTACCAATTGGAAGGTGGCAATACCGTAACGGACAACATCAATTTCCGACTGGAACCGGACAGCGTCTACCTCCATACCTTTGGCACCACCGTGGATATGGCGATGGTCGACGATTACAGTTTTAAAGTCTTCACCAGCCTCAGTGGCGACTCGTTTACGCTCAACGACACGATCCGTCCGATCGTATCCAATATCCCACAGTGGGATGCCGGTATCAGCGCCATCGACGGCATCAGCGGCATCAATTGCGGCAGCTCGATCCCCGTGGACCTGATCCTGTCCAATTTTGGTACCGAACCCTTGACCAGCGTCAACATTATCATCAATCTCAACGGCGACGTGGTGGAAACCCTCAATTGGACGGGCAGCATTCCGGTTGGCGAGACGACGAAGGTCCCCCTCATCATCCGAAACCTACGGAACGGCACCAACGAAATAACCGCACAGACCGATAATCCCAACGGCAATGCCGATCAAAACCTGGGCAACGATAGCTTTATCCTTCCCTTCCTCAATACTTTGGATGGGGTCAAGGTGGTCTTTACTTTGCGGACCGATAACTTCCCGGAGGAAACGACCTGGACCCTACGGGACGATGCGGGCAATGCCCTGTTTAACGGCGGTCCTTATGCGGGTCAGCCCGGAGCGGAAATCGTGGAAGAATGGTGCCTGGAACCCGAAGCTTGCTACGAATTTACGATCAACGATAGCGCTGGCGATGGTATTTGCTGCCTGTACGGCATCGGTCGCTACAACGTCGTGGATGCCAGCGGCAACTTGCTGATCAACAGCAATGGACAGTTTGGTAGCTCGGAGGCCAATGAATTTTGTCTGGGGGCCGCCTGCGAGATTCAGCTGACCGCAGACATTTCCCCCACCACCGATTCGACGACGAGCAACGGTAGCATCATGGTGATGGCGGTCAATGGGGTCGCTCCTTACCAGTACAGCATCGATGCGGGTACCTCTTTCCAAACGGAGCCCATTTTTGACAACCTCCCGGTGGGCAATTACACCATCTTGGTGGAGGACAGTCAGGGTTGTTCGGCTTCCATCGCGGTGGAAGTGCCGGTCGATTCCAATACGGGTACCATCGACCTGACCGAGGTGGGTTTTCGACTTTTCCCGAATCCGACCGATGGAGTCTTCCAAATCGAGGCGAATGGTTTTGAAGACAAGGGGACCTTCCTGCCCTTTGGATTGTACGACAGCAGTGGCAAGTTGATGTACGAGAGTCGGATTACGAAGTACGACGATCAGCATCTGGGGACTTTTTCGCTGTATGCTTTTCCTGCGGGGGTTTATTTTGTCCGCTTCTTTGATCGGGAGATCGGAGATTTGTTGCGGGTGGTGAAACGCTAAGGGAGGCTTGCTGGGACCTGAAAAAGCGGTTGGGGCTTGGGCGTCAGCCGCGTTTTTATTGG
>CALCCH010000456.1 GCA_937899855.1 uncultured Saprospirales bacterium
ACCACCGCTAATTAGGGGAACGTAGATGGAGGTAACCGTCAGGTCAAAACCAATCCGGGTAAATAGTGGGAAGGCCGGCCGCTCAACAATCGCGTATTTCTCGCGGGCCCACCGTAGGTAATGACTCAGCGCGCGGTGCGAAATTCCCACGCCCTTGGGACGACCGGTCGACCCGGAGGTAAACATGATGTAAGCCAAGTCCGTACCCTCACTGTGACCACTGGACGGGGTGGGTTGGCCATTGAGCGAAGCCAGCTCGGCCAGCCCCAACTGAAAGCGGGGGATCGTAAGATCGCTTAGTCCATCGTAAAATTCCGCTCCGGTGAGGAGCAATGCCACGTCCGCTTCCTCTACCAAGTCGATCACCCGACTGCTGGGCGCATCCGCCGCGATCGGAATGTAGGTCGCCCCGGCTTTGAGTACCCCCAAGATACCGATCACCAACTCGGGCGACCGCCGCAGGTACAAGCCCACACGTTGGCCGCGGTTGATTCCTTGTCGGTGCAAGTAGCGGGCCAGGGCCTCGGCACGATCCCGCACCTCGGCGTAGGTCAGGGTTTGCGGGCCGTACTGTAAGGCCACGGCGCCGGGTTGAGCGGCGACCTGCTGATCGAACAACTCCACCACCGTCGGTACCGATGCGGAGACTTCGAAAGTGGGATTGAATGCTTGAACCAGGCGATTGGCCGCCGATTTGTGAAGGAGCGCCGGGGCGGTCAATGCCTGCTCCCGATCCGCTAGAAAAGCGTCGAGCAAGGCCAAGAAATGTGCGGGTGTATGGCGACGCAGCTCCGCGTCAAAAACATCTTCGTTGAGGTCGAAGAAAAGCTGTACGTTCCCCGTGTGGTCAAAGTCGTACACCTGCATTCGCAGGTGGTGGCCCGGGTCACAGTGCCCGGGATGCTGCCAGTGGGAGTTTACGGACAAGTCGTGAAAATCTCCGAAGTGGACGTGGATGTAGTTGAGGACGACGTTGAAGCTGCGGTTGAGACCCAGGGTACTGGTCCCGGGTTGGGCGTAGCGCAAAAAGCCGTTTACCTCCGTGCGAATCCTTTGGTACAATTGGGAGAAGCTTTCCCCCGCTTCGATTTGGGCGGCCAGGGGAAAAAGTTCGATGAAGACCCCCGCTGTTTTTTTAAAGATGGGTTTGACCCGGTTGTGCGCGGGCGTACCGATGGTCAGGTTTTTTTGTCCGCTCACCCGGTACAGGTAACTCATCAGGAGGGTGACAAATACGTTGAAGAGGGCCATGTTTTCGGTCCAGGCTCGCAGATCGGGTTCTTGGATCAGGCGGCGGAGCCGGTTGGCCCGCTCGGGGCCGAGGTCGATCCGAACCCGTTGGGCCCGCGAGGTAGGTCGACCGGTGGGGTAGCCGTGCAAGCTGGCGGGTGGGGGCAGGGTTTGCAACTTCTCCTTCCAATGCTCGTGTAGGTGCGCTTTCTTGGGATTGGTCCGCGCCATCTGCTTGAATTCGAGGTAGTCGATAAAGGAAGGCAGAGCGGGAACATCCGCCAGCGTCCCTTCGAGCGAGGCGCGGTACAGCTTGGCCAGGGCCTCGTAGAGGACGGTCACGGCCCAGGCATCGGTAATGAGGTGGTGTTGGTTAAAGAACCAAAGATAATGCCCTTCCCCGCGTTTGATCAGGACCGAATCGAAGAGGGGGCCGGACCAATCGAGGATGCGTTGGCTACGCTGCGTTGCCCAGGTAGCGTAGTCAAACTGGGCATCGTCCGATCGGTCGATTACTTCCACTCGATAGGGGTAGCGTTCCAAAATTTGTTGACGCGGCTGGCCATCACGCTCGCTAAATACCAAGCGCAGGGCATCGGTCCGATCGACCAGGCCCTGAAAGGCTTGCTGAAAGTGAGGAACGTCCAGGGGGCCTTCCAAGGTGAAGGTAAAAGCCATGTTGTACAGTGGGGAGTCGGGACTCAGCTGTTGCCCGGTCCACAGCAGCAATTGGCTTCGCGTTAGCGGGTAGAATTTTGTAGTTGGCTTTTGCAGCTCTTCTAAATGATCTTCCATTTAGTTTGATTTTCGACGCTCCAGATAGTTTACCATGTTCTCCACCGTGATAAAATGCTCGATCACCATATCTTCGGGTGGAATGGGGAGGCCGAATTCTTCTTCAATAAAAGCAATCAAATTCATCATCCCCACCGAATCGACCAATCCGCTACTCAGCAAATCCTCATCCGCCGTCAGTTGGAAGGCCTCATCGGCATCCAGCAAATTATTCTGGATATAATCAATCAAAATATCGTTCATTGGTCAGTTGTATTTAAATGTCTTTTTCTCAAGGTATTGCGATCAATTTTACCCGTTCCGGTACGCGGAAGGGTATCGGTGATTTCTATTTTTTGTGGTACCGCGTACCAGGGTAATCTCCGTTTGGCGTGTTGCAATAGGTCCGGCGCCGTCAGAAGTTCCCCTTCCTTGGCCAGCGCCACGGCATAGATCAACTGTTCCTCCGCACTGCCCCGCAGGGTGTAGACCGCCACCTCATCGACCCCAGGATGCCCCAAGAGTGCCAACTCCACCTCGTCCAATTCCACGCGGAAGCCCCGCGTTTTTACCTGCCGATCGCGACGCCCCAAAAAGCGCAGTTCCCCGTCCGTATCCATCCGTACCAAATCACCCGTCCGGTAAAAAACCTGATCGACACCCGGCACTTGCTGACGCCGGAACAGGGAACGCTCCGTCAATTCGGCATTCTTCCAGTAGCCCTGCATCCGGGTCGCCGAACGAATCAGTAATTCCCCTACTTCCCCCGGCACCACCTCGCGGTCGTGCTCGTCTACAATCAACATTTCCGTATTGCCCCAAACCCGACCGATCGGGATCGATTCCTCCCCATTCGGTACACCGGGTAGGTTGTAGTAGGTACATTGGTTGACTTCGGTCGGACCGTACACATTACTCACCTTGACGTGGGGCAGCACTTGCATCAGCTTGCGCAGGTGCTTGACCGGAAATGGTTCGCCCGCGTACAGCAACAGCCGCAGCTTGGACCAGTCGCGCTGTTCGAGGGTGCCCCCCTGGAGCATCTGTACCAGAGCCAAAGGCACCGAATACCAAATGCTGATGGCTTCGCGCTCGATGAGCTGGGCCATACTGGTCGGCATCTTGGTGTGGGCATCGGAAGCGATGATGGTCGTTGCCCCCATCAGGGGAGCGGCAAAATAACCCAGGGTGGAAATGTCGAAATAAATCGGCGCGTGGTTGCCGATGCGGTCCTCGGCCCGAATTTGGTAGAGCGAAGCCACCAATTTGGCGTAGGCCAAGCCGCTGTAGTGGGTGTGGATGATTCCCTTGGGCGTACCGGTGGAGCCCGACGTGTAAAGCATGTAGGCCGGGTCCCGTTCGAGTAGGGCTTCGGCGGGCTCAAATTGAGCGGGCTCGTTCGTGACGGTTTCCCAGTCGATCTGGCGAACGGCGGTTTCCAAACGAGTGGTACCGATGACGGTTTCGACGGGCAGGGGTTCTTCGGTTAGTACTTTTTGTAGGGCCCGACTTTGGGTAGGGCTGGTGACGATTTGACGGATGCCACCGTCTTGGATCAGAAAGCGGATGCGCTCCGGTGGGGAAAAAGGGTCGAGGGGAACGTAGATTCCGCCGGCTTGCATGATGCCGTAGAGGGCGGGGGCGGTTTCCAGGCAGCGGTTGAGAAAAACGCCGACCCGATCCCCCTTCTGCAAACCGTTGGCCACCAGAATGCGCGCGAGCTGGAGCATTTGCTGCTCCAGTTCGAGGTAGGTCAGGGCCTGCTTGCCACAGCGGAAAGCCTCCTTGCGGGGGAATCGTCGTGCAGATTCTCTAACAGTCTGGGGGATTAAGTAAATCACAATTTTTTCAAATGATTGTCACCAGCTATCATTTTTTAGTATGCTGGTGGGCGCCCAAAGGTATGACGTCCAATTGTCAAAGTCCTAAAAGTTTTGCAATAATATTTCGGTGAATATCGGATGTTCCGGCGTAGATCACTCCACCCATCGCGTCCCGGAGATTTCTTTCCACCTCGTGCTCGGTGAGGTAGCCATTGCCCCCGTGGATGCGGATGGCATCGAGGCTGGAGGCGACGAAGCTTTCGCCCAACTGGAGTTTGACCAGGGAGGCTTCGAGGCTACAGGGTTTGCCCTGCATCTTGAGCCACACCATCTTGTAGAGCAGGAGCCGCGAGGTCTCCAGGCGCAGCTTCATGTCGGCGATTCGATTGGAGACGGACTGGAATTTGCCGATGGACTGGCCAAACTGTTTGCGATTTTTGGCGTAGTCGATGGCTTCCTCCAACTGGCGTTCCATGGCGCCGAGTTTGCTGGCCAGGATACAACAGCGGTCGTATTCGAGCGATTGTTGGGTGATGCTAAAGCCCGCGCCCTCTTTGCCCAGTCGGTTGGCCTCGGGAACGAAGCAGTCGCGGAGGTAGAGCTCTCCCAGGGGAACGGTGCGGCAGCCCATCTTGTGTTGGACGGGGCCGGCTTCGTAGCCCGCCATGGTCTTTTCGACCAGGAAGGCGCTGACGCCCCACTTGCCCAGCTTGGCATTGGTGTTGGCGAATACGATGGCCATGTCGGCGATGGGGGCCAGGGTGATGAGGCGTTTGGTGCCATTGAGCAGGTAGCCGCCCTCCGTTTTTTCCGCCGTCATCTGCATGCCAAAGGCATCGGAGCCCGCTTCGGGCGCGGTGATGGCGTGCGCTCCGAGCCATTTGCCCTCGGCCAGAGGTTGGAGGAACCGCCGCTTTTGCTGATCGTCGCCAAAGATGGCAATGATTACTTGTACGGTCCACATCTGGGCATTGAGCGCGAGGGCCAGGCCATTGTCTTTACGCCCGTAGCCCCGTCCTTCCATAGCCAGCACGGAGCGGGAT
>CALCCH010000457.1 GCA_937899855.1 uncultured Saprospirales bacterium
CCCCCTGCGGCCAACCAGGCTGGATGTCCCCCCCGATCCTTCCGCCGAAACTGCCGCAACCTGCTCCAGGCCATCCCCACGCCAATGCGGTGTAGGCGAAAGAAAACCAGCAAATCACCCAGAGCCCGACGGGGCTGCTCCCGAAAATTGCGGCGAAACCAGGGCCAGTAGAATTTTTCGTAGCCCGCCAGAATCTCATCCGCCCCCTGGCCATCCAACATGACCAACAGTCCTTCCTTTCGGGCCCGCTCAAATACCAAGTGCTGGGCCAGGATACTGGCCCCTGCAATGGGCTCGTCTTGCTGCCAAATTACGCGATCCCAGCGCGACATCAGCTCCGTAAAACCCGGCGTAATCTGGTGACTGCGCAGCCCCGTACGCGCCACCACCGCGTCGATGTAGGGCCCCTCATCCCAGGGAGTACCCTCAAAACGACAGGAGACACTGGCCTGGCGATCACCCGCCCCACGCTCCGTCAATAGGTCGTGCATCACCCCGACGATGGAGGAGCTGTCGAGCCCACCGGAGAGGGCCGTCCCGATGGGTACGTCCGCCCGCAAACGCAAACGCACGGCGTCGTACAGGAGATCCCGCAGTTGGTGCAGCGTGGATTTTTCGTGGGGATCAGACCAAGGGACCTTCCGATCATCCAGGCGGTAATAGTCGGTAACTTGGTACGTCTTTTCCCGCAAATCGTAGACCAGGTACTGGCCACCCCGCAACTGGCGGACGCCTTCGAAAAAGGTGGTGGCGCGGTGATCCTGATAGCCTTTTACTAGAAATTCGTAGGCCGTTGACCGGTCGACGCGGGCCCGCCAGTCGGGCAGGGCCCCAAACTGTTTGATCTCGGAAGCCCAACAAAAACGATCGCCGATTTGGGTATAGTAAAAGGGCTTGATTCCGAAACGATCGCGGGCGCAAAATAGCCGCTTTCGCTCGGGGTCGTGGATGGCAAAGGCCCACATGCCATTGAGTTTGGACAGACAGGCGGGGCCCCATTCGACGTAGGCGGCCAGCAGTACCTCGGTATCGCTCTGGCTGCGAAAAACGTGCCCCAGCAGCCCCAGCTCACGGCGCAACTCCAGATAGTTGTAAATGGCTCCGTTGAAGACGATGGTATAACCACGGTAGGAGAGGGGTTGGTCGGCCCGCGCCCGACGGTCGATGATGGCCAGTCGGCCGTGCCCGAGCCCCCAGCCATCGCCCCGATGAAATCCACGGCCGTCCGGGCTGCGGTGGGCGACCAGATCGATTCCCCGCTGGAGCCAAGCCAGCTCAATCGGTGCTCCACGCCGATCAACAATGCCGAAAATGCCGCACATGCCTCATTTTTTTTACCTTGCAATGTACTAAAAAACCCGCTCATCGATTCGATCCGCGCATACCGCCAATTTTGTACCACGGAAGAGCAGTTGCCCCTGTTTTTTTACGACTGGTGGTTGGACGCGGTCTGTGGAGAAGGCAACTGGGCGGTGGCCATTGCCCGGGATCGCGGTGGGGAGATTACGGGGGTGCTGCCTCATTACCGGACCCGGCGGTGGGGGGTGCCGATGATTCTCTTGCCACCTTTGACCCCTTATCTGGGGGTTTGGCTACGCTATCCCGCCAATGTACAAAAACGCGAACGTCGCTACGCTTTTGAACAAAAAACGATGGGGGTATTGCTCCAACAGATTCCGCACTGGCCCTTCGTCGTTCACCACCATCCACCGAGCGTGCAGAACGGTTTGCCCTTTTACTGGGCGGGCTTTCACAATCGTAGTTTTTACACCTATTCTTTTCCCACCGGTAGCGAGCCGACGCAAATTTGGCGTGGAATGAAAAGCAGTGTACGCAATAAGATTGAAAAGGCCACCCGGCAACTGCGGCTGCGCGAGAGCGACGAGGCGGCCATTTTTTACCAGCTCAATCGCCAGAGTTTTAGCCGTCAGGGCTTAACCATTCCCTATTCCTGGGCTTTCTTCCAAAACCTGGATCGGGTGCTGGCCCAACGTGGGCGGCGGACCATCCTGCTGGCCGAAGCGGAGGGGGGGCAAGTTCACGCGGGCATTTACCTGGTGGAGGATCAGCACACGCGCTACAATCTGGCCCTGGGGGGCGATACGGATTTACGGAAAAGCGGAGCCATCCAGCTGCTGCTCTGGCGGGGGATTCGGGGGGCTTTGGAACGGGGGCTGGCCTTTGATTTTGAGGGCAGTATGATCCCGGCCGTCGAAGGGGTCTTTAGAGATTTTGGGGCAGAACGAAAGGGGTATCTCCGGACCGAGCGGACCAAAAATCGCTTCTGGCGTTTGTTGCGCGCTTGGAGAAAATGACCGCCAGCGGGCAATTGTCCCTTTCCCAAAAACGACGCGCAGTTAAAAGTGTTAAATTGATACCAATCAAACGCCTTTTCATGTTGCGCTTTTTACTTCCGCTTTTCTGGGGTTGGGCAACGGTACTGATGGCCCAAGTACACGATGCCAATTGCAAGCATCACCTCCAGGACCTCATCGTCTGGGAAAGCCAGGCCGCCGAGCGCCAGTTCCGCTTTAGCGCCAACCCCCTCACCCAGGATTACGACCTGCATTACCACCGCCTCGAATGGCAAGTCGATCCCGCCGAACGCTACATCGAGGGAACGGTCACCGCCTATTTTAGCCCTCAGGTGGAGGATTTCCAACAAATTCACTTTGATTTCTCTACTCTGATGAGTGTCGTGGACATCCGCTACCGCGGAACGCCGCTGACGAGCTACCGCCAATTGGAAACGGATGTCCTCCAAATCGACCTGCCTCAGGTCCTGAGCCCCGACCAACTCGATAGCATCAGCATCCGTTACGAGGGGATTCCCCCCGAAGACGATGGCTTTGGTTCCTTCGTGACCAGCCAGCACGGTGGCACGCCAATACTCTGGACCCTTTCCCAACCCTACGGCGCCAAAAATTGGTGGCCTTGCAAGCAAGACCTCAGCGATAAGATCGACTCGATCGACGTACTGGTCCAAACACCGGCGGCTTACCGGGTGGCCAGCAATGGACTTTTGGTCGCCGAGCGGGACGCGGGCCTGGATCAGAAGCTATACCACTGGCGGCACCGTTATCCCATCCCGGCCTACCTCATCGCCATCGCGGTAACGGATTACGTCACCTTCTCCGACTACTTCGTGATGGCCAGTGGCGACTCGCTGGAAGTGCAGCACTACGTTTTTCCCGAATTTTTGGACCAGGGACAAGAGGCCTTCAAAAGTACCCTCGATCTGCTGGAGATGTTTAGCGATCTCTTTGGTCCCTATCCCTTTGCGGAAGAAAAATACGGACACGCCCAATTTGGCTGGAGTGGGGGAATGGAACACCAGACGATGAGTTTTATGGGCAGTTTTGCCTTTTCCCTGCAGGCCCACGAGCTGGCGCACCAGTGGTTTGGAAATAAGGTGACCTGTGCCTCCTGGGAAGACATCTGGCTCAACGAGGGTTTTGCCTCCTACCTGACCGCCCTGACTTACGAGTACTTCAACAGCACCAACACCTGGCGCAATTGGCGGATTTGGACGGTGGATGACGTCGTCGAGGAGCCCGGTGGTTCGGTTTGGGTCGATGATACCACCAGCGTCAGCCGGATTTTTGACGGGCGACTGAGCTACCGCAAGGGCAGTTTGCTCCTCCACATGCTGCGCTGGTACGTGGGAGACGAAGCCTTTTTTCAGGGCCTCCGCAACTACCTCAATGACCCCGAGCTCGCCTTTGGCTACGCCCGGACCAGCGATTTGCAGCGTCACCTGGAGCAGGAAAGCGGGCTGGACTTGGAAGAATTTTTTCGCGACTGGTTCTACGGCCAAGGCCATCCGAGCTACGAGCTCAACTGGGGCCGCACCGGCACCGGACTTTCGCTTACCATTGACCAAAACCCCTCCCACCCATCAGTAGATTTCATCGCAATCCACCTCCCCATCCTCGTTTCTGGCGACGGGGTAGATACCCTGCTCCGGCTCGACCACCGCTTTTCCGGTCAGCAGTTTGACATCGACCTACCCTTTTGGGTCAGCTGGGTTACCTTCGATCCCGATTATTGGATCCTCTCGGCCGCCGACGTCGTGTCGAGCACCCGTTCGCCCGAGCTACTGGCCCGTCCACCCGGGGTTAGCCCCAATCCCTTTGCGGGGGAGCTACGTATCGAGTGGCCCGCCGAAGTTTATTCCCTCGACCGGATCGACATTTACGACGGGCAGGGCCGCCTCGTCGACACACAACTTCCCCAGCAAAATCCAGCGGTATTCGATAGCAGTAGCTGGCCACCGGGGCTGTACAACCTCCGGTTTTGGGTCGGGACGGAGCACTTGAGCCGGCAGGTGCTCAAGCGCTGAGGAGCAATTGCCGCTTTTTGCCTATCTTTAAACCCGTCGAATTTGACCGGTTTAAAACGATTAGCATGGCTGATAAACTGACGGTGCTGGGAGCCAAAATCCGCATCGATAGCGAGGGGTACATCAACCTTACCGACATTGCCAAATACAAGAGCAAGGAACCCGACCAGGTCATCCGCAACTGGCTGCGGACGGCGGGTACCCTGGATTTTATGGCGCATTGGGAGTACTTGCACAATGAGGATTTTAATCCCACCGAATTTGACGGGATTAGAATTCAGGCGGGAACGCCGGCTTTTACCCTTTCGGTCAAGCAGTGGGTTGGTCGCACCGGAGCCATCGGCATCAAGGCCAAACCGGGACGTTACGGGGGTACGTACGCCCACAACAACATCGCCTTCGAATTTTGCAGTGCCATCTCCGCCCCCTTTAAGCTCCACCTCATCCGGGAGTGGCAAGCCTTTAAGGGATTGAGTGGGCCCCAGGAGATTCGTCGCGAGTTGGCCAAGGCCAACCACCGCCTGCTGACCAGCGCCATCAGCGATGCCCTGCCCAGTAAGGTGGCCGGTACGGCCCGGGCGGGGGCTTACTACGCCAGCGAAATGGACTTGCTCAACGTGGTCCTCTTTGGCCAAACCGCCAAGGAATGGAAGCGGGCCAACCCCGAGGCCAAGGGCAATATCCGGGACCACGCCAGTCCCCTCGAACTTCTCATCCTAGCCAACTTGGAGACGATCAATACCTACCTCATCCGCTGGGATACCGACCAGGAGCAACGCCTCCAACTCCTGCGCGAAATTGCGGAACACCAACGCCAGGTTCTGCCCGATTCCAAAGCGGCTCAGCGACTGATCCGCAAAGCCAAGAAATAAACATGATCGCGGTCCACTACGAACGGGGCGAATGTCCGGAGCGGATCGGCTACGTCCTGGACTTTTTAGTGCAGCACCCCCTTGCTCCCCCGGGCAGGCACTGGCTGTGGGTCGAGGATCCGACGGCGGGGCGCG
>CALCCH010000458.1 GCA_937899855.1 uncultured Saprospirales bacterium
ACCGCACTTCCGAGCTGCGCTCCCCGAGCTTGAATATACGGTGGTCGAAACCCCCTCGGGGGAGCAAAACAAGACCATCGAGACCTGCGCCCGCATCTGGTCGACCCTCATGGCGGCCAATTTTGACCGTCGCGCCCTGGTGATCAACCTCGGGGGCGGAGTGATCGGCGATATGGGGGGCTTTTGTGCCAGCACCTACAAACGGGGCATCGATTTTATTCAAATTCCCACCACCCTCCTCTCCCAGGTCGATTCTTCGATCGGAGGCAAGCTGGGGATCGACTTTGCTGAGGTCAAAAACAGCGTAGGCCTCTTTTGCAATCCCCGGGTCGTGTTGATCGACCCGATTTTTTTGGAAAGCCTCCCCCCGCGACAAGTGCGCAGCGGTTTTGCCGAGATCATCAAACACAGCCTTATCGCCGACGCGGTACAGTGGCGTCGCCAATTGGGCTACGCGCGTTTGGAAGGGCTGGATTGGTTGGCGATTATCCCGGATTCGCTGCGGATCAAACAGCGCATCGTAGCGGCGGACCCCTACGAGCGCGGACTGCGCAAAGCACTCAATTTTGGGCATACCGTGGGGCACGCTGTAGAGAGCATGGCCCTTCCCGGTCCCGCCCCCCTCCTGCACGGGGAAGCCATCGCCATCGGGATGCTGTGCGAGGCCTACCTATCGTACCGACTGGTGGGCCTGGCCGCGGCGGACCTCGCCGCCATCAAAGCTGCCATCCTCCGTTGGTACGGTCATCACCCCCAGCCTCCGGAGCGTTTTGATGCGCTCATCGAGCTGATGCGCAAGGACAAGAAAAACGAAGGGGATAGTATTAATTTTACCCTGCTCTCCAGCCCCGGGACCGCTTGCATCAATCAAGTTGCTGAGGTGGGGCTAATCGTAGAAAGCTTGCGCTACTATAATGGCGATTGATAAAATTGCGCTACATTTAATGAATCAAGTAACCAATTGATTCATTGCAAAATTTTTTCTTATGCAAAATGTATTGACCCGGAAGAATATCGGCATGGGTTTGGCAGCCCTTTTGGGAGTAGCCCTGTTGGCCAGTGCTGCCTCCAAGATTACCGGGGGGGCCACCGAAGAGCTGGCCTCTAACAACATCGGTGATTGGACGCTTATCATCGGCCTGGGGGAGTTGGCTTCTTTAGTGTTTTTCCTCATTCCCCGGACCATGCGCTTTGGCGCCCTGTTGTTGAGTGCTTATTTCGGGGGGGCAATCATGTTTCACATGACGCACACTGACCCCCTCAAACAGAGCTTTATGGGGCCCACCGTATTTTTGGTAGTGATTTGGGTGATTGCCTGGCTGCGGGGTTTGGAGCTTTTTGAGCAGTAGGGGAGTGGCTTGGTGTTTGCTCTCCGTGCAACCTTGGCTCTGGTGTACGCGTCGTATATCAGGGCCACGTGCTTTGGGAGGCAGTTAACGGTGAGGTAAAAGGCAATTAAATATTATCTTTGTGGCCCAAGTCGACCTACTATCGACCTACTATGAGTTACGACCGGAGAAATAAGTCGCAAAAGGATAGCGTTTAGTTCTTTTGAGGCTCATTCTAATGATCCATCAGAAACTATCACGGTTTATGAACGTATCCACCAATCTGGAATAATAGGGATTTGATCGCTCCGCTCGACAGCCGACCTATCGAAAGCTAGTCCGTTGGATGTGGGGGCTGAGTATTGTGGGAATGGTGGGGCTGGCGCTCTTGTTTGTCGTGCTTTCGTACCAAAATTTGCCCACCTTCGAAGAATTGGAAAACCCCCGGTCCAATCAGGCCTCCGAGGTTTACGCAGCCAACGGGGAGGTGCTCGGCCGCTACTATATCGAAAACCGCATTCCGGTTGCTTTTGAAGACCTTTCCCCCAACCTCGTTCAGGCCTTGGTCGCCACGGAAGACGAGCGTTACTACCGCCACAGTGGCATCGATGGGCAGGGGCTGGCGCGGGCCATCGGCAAGGGCCTCTTCCTGGGGCAAAGCAGTGCCGGAGGCGCGAGTACCATCAGCCAGCAGTTGGCCAAGATGCTGTATACCAAGCGCCCCGCCTCGGGCGCAGAGCGGGTCATTCAAAAATGCAAGGAATGGATCATCGCCGTCAAGCTCGAGCGGAGCTATACCAAGGACGAGATCATGGCGATGTACCTCAATAAGTTCAACTTTATCAACGGTGCCTTCGGCATCAAAGCTGCCGCCGAAATCTATTTCGGACAGGGACAGGACTCCCTGAGCGTCGAGCAGGCCGCCACCCTGGTGGGCATGCTCAAAAACCCCTCGCTGTTCAACCCCATCAAGCGTCCCGATACGACGATGCACCGGCGGATGGTGGTGCTCAAGCAGATGCAAAAAAACAAAATCATCAGCCAGACGGAATACGACTCGCTCCGGGCCCTCCCACTGGACATGGGGCGTTTCAAGCGCAAAACCCACGCCGATGGCCTGGCGCCCTACTTCCGGATGGAGCTGCGCAAGGAGTTGTCGCGGATTCTCGACCGGGAGGAGAACCGTAAAACGGACGGAGAAAAGTACAACATCTTCAGCGATGGGATCAAGGTATATACCACCATCGATCCGGTGATGCAGGAACACGCCGAAAAGGCGATGATTGAACACATGTCCAAACTGCAAAAGAAGTTTTGGAAGACCTGGAAAGACAAGGACCCCTGGAATTACCGGGACCCCTACCGCGAATCCGACGAAAACAGACGGGTGATCAAAGCGGCTCAAAAAGCGCTGCGCAAGGACATTCAGGAGACCGAGCGTTTTGAAGCCATCAAGGAGCGGATGCTCGACGAGCAAATCGCCGAAATCAGCAAGCAAATCGACGGCTTTAAGCTGCGCACTGTGGACATTGAGCGAATGCTGGCCGAAGAGTCGGAAAAAGGATCCCTGGCGCGCTTGGTTTCGCGCAAGATGGTGGGCAGCAAGTTGGCCGTCAAGTACCGCAAGATCATGGACAGCCCGGATTGGCATCCCCTAAAGATGGCCTACCGGGCTTTTCAGCAGGAGGTGGAGCGCATTTTCCACGAGCCGGTGCCGATGAAGGTCTTTGCCTACAACGGGCGCCTGGAGAAGGATACCGTCCTTTCGCCCTACGATTCGATCCGCTACCACCGGATGTTTTTACAGCTGGGTTCGATCGCGGTGGATCCCATCACCGGCCACGTCAAGGCCTGGGTGGGGGGCATCAATCACCGCTACTTCCAGTACGACCACGTCACTTCCCTCCGCCAGGTGGGATCGACCTTTAAGCCCTTTATCTACGCCACCGCCATCGCCCAGCAGGGCATTTCCCCTTGTTTTACGGTGTACGACTTGCCCTACACGATTCACGTCGACGAGGGCAACTTCAACCTCATCAAGGACTGGACGCCCAAAAATGCCGATGGCGAATACACCGCCGAGCCCTACAGCCTGTTTCGGGGCTTGATGACCTCGCGGAACACGGTGTCGGTCTTTTTGATGAAACAACTGGGCGACGTGGAGCCCGTCCGCTCGCTGGTGAGCAATATGGGACTGAGCCGCGACCTGGTGCCCGCCCAGCCCTCCATCTGCCTGGGGTCCAGTGACCTTAATGTAAAGCATATCACCGTCTTCTACACCACCTTTGCCAACAACGGAACCTACAACAAACCCGTCTTCATCACCCGAATTGAGGACAAAAACGTACGGGTGATTTACCAGGAACAACCCATCGAGCGGCGTTCGCTCAATCCCAACCACAACTACGTGATGGTCCAGATGCTCAAACGGGTGGGCGGCGTTGGCCTGCCTCTATTTGGCGGGATCAAAAGTGAGATGGGGGGAAAAACGGGAACCACCAACAACTACGTCGACGGATGGTTTG
>CALCCH010000459.1 GCA_937899855.1 uncultured Saprospirales bacterium
GAATGATTTTGTTGCGGTACAGGGAAGTATTGCCTTGTTTCAGGTGCAGTAGGTACATTCCTTGGGCCAATTGGGGTAAGGAGAATGCGTTTTGGATCCCAGACGCGGTCAGCTTATTGGAAAATACCAAGTGGCCTTTTAGGTCAAACAGTTCGAGGTACACCTGCCCCCTTCTGGAGAAAATGGCCTCCGGAATATCCAGGTACAAGTAATTGCTAAAAACGGTGGGGTAGACCTCAATGTCGGGGTCCGTATTGGGTAGGATTTTTACCTGGGTAATCAACTGGGTGACGGCCTTGCAGTTGGGGGAAAAGCACCCATTTGCGCTCAGGGTCATAAAAAGGATATTCAAATCCACCCCCGTAAGGAGGTCCGAATCATACTCTTGGAAAATCGCTCCGGTCAAAACAAACGAACCATCAGCCTGCTCGATGTAGTCGGCAAAGGCCATTCCCTTGTAGGGCGACAAGAGCGTATCTACTATCTTGCGTTCCCACAGGAGATCGCCTTCGGGATTGAATCTAAATATCCACCCACCGCCACCAATTGGCTTGGGGGGGAAGCCCTCGGCCTCACTGATTCCTGAAAAACCCACCCCGACAAGGTCCCCATTTTTCGCCTCCCGAATCTGATAAATCAATTGTTCGTCCCAATCGTAAAAAACATGCTTCCACAATATTTCTCCCTGCGGTGAGATGCGTTGGACAACCGGAGGGGCTTGGTGGTGAAAAGCATCGTCAAAATTATCAATGGTACTTAGCCCCACAATGTCGCCATTGCTGCACTCCCACAATTTGGGTGCCAGCCATTCTTCGCCCCGCTCTTCTGGTTCCAGTTCTTTGATCCATACTTGGTTGCCCAGACTATCTAGTCTGACAAAGCAAGCTCGGGACTGATGGGTATCCTCCGCGTCGTAGATCGCCGATCCAAACCAAAATCCCCCACTGGACGAAGGAAGGAGAGCGGCCGAGCGGATGCGCTGGAACTGGGGGAGCAGTGATTTTTCCCATAAGACGGTCCCACTGGAGTGGATACAAAGAAGCTTCACATTATCACTATACAGGTGCTGATCCCCAAGCACCAGATACAATGAGTGGTTTGTTGCCAGAAGCAGTTTATCGTACTCGTACCGGGGGCCCAGGTCGTAGGATTTTGTCCACAGCGTATCCCCCGTGAAGCGGTTGAGCGCCATCAGGGTCGGGTGGGAATAGTCGCCCGCTATTTTCTGGTAAGTGAGGTAGAGGGTATCGCCAATAAAAGCCATCTTTTGGTAAGCATCCGTTTTGCCATAATTACCAAAAGGGGCTTGTCGATAATCTTTAATCCATTGAACATGGCCGTCGAAATCGATTTTTACCAAACCATTCCAATCTTTGCCGTAGGGGGTTGGGAAGAATTGGTGGTAGTTTAAGATGAGGTAACCATCTTCCTGCGGAGCGATTTCGTAACCATAATCCAAGCCGCCACCCGCTCCCAGATCGAGGTTCACTGGGATGGATTTGATGATGTTTCCTTGGCCTTTACCGGGCAAGAAGTGAAAACAGATTAGGATGACGATAAAGAAAATTCTCATAAACAAATTTTGGAGCGCCGCGAGCCCATGGGGCCCGCGGCGGTCTACCGTATTATTTAATGATCACCATGCGTTCCGTCACTACCGAGCCCGAAGTGGCGAAGAACTGGATCGTGTAGAGGCCTGGCTGCCAGTTGGCAGTATTGAGCTGTACTTGATTGACGCTTTCCGCATCCAATTGATTCCGATGTTGTGGTCTTCCATTGAGGTCAATGATCTCAAAATAAGAAAAGCCTTTCGGAACATTGAGATTGATTCGATCCTGGGCTGGATTGGGGTAAATCTCGACGGTACTGGGGCCTTCCTCCCATTTCCGTCTACTTTCCTGCTCCGCCGCGCTTCCCGTAAACTCGTACTCAAAGCGGACATCTCTCAAGAAGACCAATAAGGATCGCGCGTAGCTTCTCTCCGGTGAATCACTATGGGCGATGGCGTACAAGGTCGTTGCGTGCGCTTCGGACAGTACAAAGTTAGTACCCGCTTGAATACGCTCCAGATTGATCGCTTGTATTTGTTTGAAATACTGATCTTCAATACGCTCATTGGGTAATTGGTTTAAAACGACTTGTGCAGCGGCTAGGTCATTTTGGAGCACTTTTACCGTAAACAACTGTCTTTGTGCCAGCACCGAAGACTCGTTCTGCAAAATATGCTCTACCGTAACCCAATCCCGACTGCTGATGGCATCGCTGACCAACCAATTGCGGATGTGATCTTCGTATTCGTAGAGGTGCGAGAGTCTTTGTAAGATAGTTAAATTTCCAGGGTTTTGGGGCAGGTCTGCTTCCAAAAGGCTGATTTCGTTTCTTACATTGGTCAAATCCAGTTCACTGTAGGGTGGTGGGGCAAAATCCGAACCCACCCCGCCAGCACACACGGTACCTTGCCAGTCGAACATGAAGTAATTATTAGTTCCACCGGTGGTCAGATTTTCCTGGGGTTCCAGACACGGATTGGCTCCGGTGGAAAAATCGCAATAATAGTTGAAGGTATTGGTTTCGGCGGGTGGGGCAAATATATTGGCCGTACCGCTGGTAAAACAATTATTGGCCCTAAAAATGTGTGGTCGGGGGCTGCCGGCTTCCCCATAAAATCCCACGTAAATATCCGTGGTAGAGGTCGTAAAATCATTGCCCCTAAATTGTAAACCCCGGAAATGTTCCCACCCATTTTTCCCAAAAACCCCGATGCCGTACTGCGTCCCAGCCGTGATTTCATTGCAGTTGATAAAGTTGTGCTGTAGTCCCGTATTCAGGCAAACCACACCCGCGTACTCATCGTTGAAATCATTTTTCTCGATGAGGTATCTGCTTTCCCCTTCCAGCCACAGTCCGTATTGGGCAGTGAAAAAATTGTTGTTTACCACTTGAAGCCCATCGCCAAACGAGGAGGCGAGCGAGAGAATGTGAATGTTGTTTTCCGTGAATACATTCGCCGTACTTCCTTCTTCTCCGACCACAATGGAAGAGGAAAAGGGAAAAGTCGCAAAAGATTCAATTCCCCGACTGCATCCCGCAAATTCATTGCCACTGCTAATGATGGCGTCGTAGTCAATTCCCGTAATGCCGCTCATATCCAGATTCAGAAAGCGATTGTTTTCAAAGCTAATTCCGTGACAATCCCAGATGGTGATGCCAATGGTATTGTTGGCCCAATCTCCCTCTTCCACAAACTCACAGTTGACGAACTTACTCTTATTGGTCTCGGGAAGTGCAGAACCAAAGGCGGGGTATTGCATAAACTCCACCACCCGGCGGTTGTTGACGAATCGACTATCTTCAGCGACGACCACTCCTCCAAAATAGTCCTTGTACGCCGGCCAGGTCTGGGCTTGGGCCAGCGTTCGAATGGCATTTTGCGCATTTTCGATCGTTGAGTTGTTCCTAATCCTCAGCACCCCCGCATCATCTGCGGCAAGTGGGCCATCGGGATTCGGTTGTACCTTATTGGTATTGCCCCAAACTTGGATGCCCTTCCACCTCGTACCTTTACACCAACTGGTAAGTTTTGCCCCATCAACATCAAGTCGCGCGCCCCGTTGTACCTCAAAGGAGGCTTGCTCCCCCATTCTCAGCTCGCAGGTAACGGTCAGGCTCGCCCCCGTTTCTACTACGACCTTCCCATTGATAAATCTCAAACGATCCCACACCGCATTGGTGCCCGAAGCGATGACAATATCCGTTCCCAAAGATGCACAATCCGGGCTCCGGACGTAGTCCGGTTGCACTCCCATAAAGTAGGTGTAGATGCGTTCCCACTGACAAGGCGTAAAGGCATTATTTACCTCATTGTACCCCATGATATTGGAACTGCCCGACAAAGTGGGTTGACACCAGCTAGGGGTGTTATTGCCACAAATACCAGGAGCGCACTGTCCGTTAATGCATTCTGAACCGTCCAGGTCAACGCCTTGGCACACATCATTACAAGCATACGCATGACAAAGTCCGGGGATATGCCCGGCTTCATGATTTAAAAGTCTTCCGTATCGCCAGGCTCCCGAACCGGGGAATCCGTAAAATATTATATTGTAAGCATTGGTTAAGTACACCTCACTCGAACCAAATTGGGTTTTTCCTCGGATAACCGAAATCTCTGCTGGTTCGTCACGATTCGGATCGTTTGGATTCAGTAGCTCATTATCCATAATGACGTTTAGCACGTAGCCCTCATGAGGAAAGCTAGTTGGTGTTGTTTCCCAAAACCAAATGCCGATATTCGGATTACCGAGATCATTGGGGTCCGGGTAGAATTCATAGTGATACTTAGCGGGGCCCGTGTAATCGGCCAGACTCGTTGGACTGGGTTGAAGATTACTCAGTACCGAATTGGCCTCCGCCACCATCGCCTTTGCATACTTATTGCCATTGGCAGCGGACCAATCATTTTCTGGTCCCGGATAGAAGTTGCCATTGGGCGTACCGATGAAATGAATATTGACGTATATCGTAATTTCGGGAACCTCCGCCTGCGGCACATCCAAAATGGAGCAGGAAAAACTTTGCAGATCAGCGGTATTGCCTCCCGAATCCGCTCCCTCTCCTGCTTGGCATTCAAAACCCTGAGCTTGCGCATAAAGGGAATGAGGGAATGGAGACGTGTACAGCAAAAATCCAAGTAGCATTATTGCTGGTGAAAAATAGGAGCTCCGTATTTGGCTCCTGAGAATTTTTAGTAATAGCTTCATGTTTTTCTTTTAATGAGTGGTGATGGAAAAAACGCCTATCGCGTCTTGGAATTTGTCAATGGAATCAACTAAATGCAATCAATGTGGTGACGATCAGAATGACTAATGACCATCGTCTTGAGTACGATTACAATGATCGTATGATCATCCAATCGAGTATTGCGAATCAGCTCAAAATACTTTTGAGCGAAGTGGCTTAGAAAGCCCGTCTATACTTGTACTGGGAGTTAAATAAAGTCACTATTCCCCACTGAAGGGGGTACCGTGACCAATCATAACATAATACGCAGGTACCGTGCGAGGTAAACTCAGTTTAATCATATCTTTTTTTTTGTTGCTTTGTTATTATAAGCCATTTCAAAATAATAAACAACAAATCTCACTTTTTTAACTTGGAAATACAGCAATGCTCTACCCTCACTCCTCCATCAACAAGCGATCAATCTCCTCCTCCGACATCTGATTGATACTCAGCAGCAGCTCGGCCGTTTCGGTGAGTTGACCGGGGTTGGGTGCCTCTTTTTGGAGGGATTCCACAAAGCTGCCGAGTAAGGGGTGTTCAAAAATGCGTTGCAGGTTGACTTCGAGGTCGAGTTGGTGGCGGATGCGCGAGATGAGTTGGGTGGCGAGGAGGGAATGGCCACCCAGGTCGCGGAAAAAATGCTGCTGCAAACCGACGCGTTCCACGCCGAGGATGTCCTGCCAGATCTCGGCCATGATGATTTCCAGGGGCTGGGTGGGGGCCACCAATTGTTCTGCGGCTTCCTGGCGGATGCTATGGGGTAGGGGGAGGGCCTTGCGGTCAATTTTGCCGTTGGGGGCGAGGGGCAGGGCCGCCATACGGACCAGTAGGGCGGGCAGCAGGTAGCTGGGCAATTGCTCCTGGAGGTGGGTCCAAAGCTGGGATTCTGCGAGCTCCTCCCGGACTTCATAATAGGCAATCAGTTCCGCTTCCACCAATACGACCACCGCATTCGAGATGGCCGGATGACTTTGCAAGGCCGCCGTAATGTCTCCCAATTCAATCCGGTAGCCCCGCAGTTTGATTTGATCGTCGGTACGGCCTCGGAAGTGGAGCTGCCCGTCCGTATCCCACCTGCCCAGGTCTCCCGTACGGTACATGCGGGCCCCCGGCTGACCCGCGAAGGGATCGGGCAGGAAGCACTCGGCAGTACGCCCCGGCATTTGGAAATAGCCACGGGCGAGACTGTGCCCACTCAGGTAGATTTCGCCCATCACTCCCACCGGAACGGGATTGAGGTAGCGATCGAGCAAATAAACCCCCATCCCCTCAATGGCCCGACCGATCGGGGCCATGGCCGTCTCCCTGGCCAGCGCTTGGGCGGGCCAGTAGGTCGCATCGATGGTGGATTCGGTGGGGCCGTAGAGGTTGATGAGTTCGATTTGGGGGTACTGCTCCAAGACCTGGTTGACCAGACTAGCGGGGAGGGCTTCTCCGCCGCAGAAAATGCGACGCAGGTGGGGCTTGTTGATGAGTAGGCCCAGTTCGTGAAAGATACCCAGTAGGGAGGGGACGCACTGGACTACCGTCACCCGAGCCGTGGCCATCACCTGGCCCAAATATTCGCTATCGCCCTTCCGTTCCTGTTCGGTCAGCACCAGCTGCGCTCCTTCGAGCAGGGGCGCGTAGACCTCCCAGACCGAAGCGTCAAAGCTAAAGGAGGTCCGTTGGAGCACGCGGTCTTCCGCTACGAGGGGATAGGCCCCCCGCATCCAGTTCATGTGGTTCATTAAAGCCGCGTGGGAGATCATGACTCCCTTGGGCATCCCAGTCGAGCCAGAGGTAAACAGCACGTAGGCCAAATGGTCAGCGGATAGCTCAACGTTTGGATCGTCCCAGGGTGCCTCTGGGTCTTCGGCGGGCCAATCCTCCCGGTAGTGGATGACTTGCGTTGCCGTGGGGGGCCAATCGTTGGCCAGTTCCCGGGTAGTGACCAGGCAGTCGGCCCGATTCCCCATTCGGCGGATGCGCTCGGGGGGATAGCTGGGGTCGAGGGGCGTGTAGGCGGCGCCGCTTTTGAGTACGGCGAGCATGCCGATGATCATGTCCAGGGCATCGGGCAGACAGAGACCAATTAGGGTGCCGGGCCCCCAACCGGCGGCGATCCCTTGGTGGGCGATTTGATTGGCCCTTTGGTTGAGTTGGGCAAAAGTAATCCTGCGTTTCCCCGCGTGCAGGGCGATGCGGTCGGGATAGCGCTGGGCGGTTCGTTCGAAGACCCGGTGCGCCAGCTGGGCGTCGGCGGGCGAAGGGGCGACGGCTGGGGGAAGCGGGAAGGCATCGGCCTCAAAATAGCGCAGTTCGGAGAGGGGCGCGGTGGGTTGGGCGATGATGCTTGCCAACAAGGTCTCGTAGTGGTCGATCATCCGTTGGATGGTGTCGCCCCGAAAAATATCGGTGCTGTATTCCATCTGAACCATCATGCCTTCGCCGGTTTGGATGAGGTCAACCGCTAGGTCAAACATGGCGGTTCCTTTTTGGATGCTTTGGGCTGCTTCGGTGCCGAGGCTGCGTGTTTGATCGGCTTGGTGGGGCGTACTTTGTAGGGTAGGGGTATTGATGAGCTGGAAGGTAACCTGGAAAATGGGATTCCGGCTGAGGTCTCTTTCGAGTTTGAGGGCTTCCACCAAGCGTTCGAAGGGCAGGTCCTGGTGGGCGTAGGCGTCGAGGGTCATGCGGCGGACGCGTTGCAGGATGGTTTTGAAATCGGGATTGCCGGAGAGGTCGGCCCGAAAGACGAGGTTGTTGACAAAGAAGCCAAGCAGGCCTTCCAGTTCGGCCCGGTTGCGTCCGGCGATGGGTGTGCCGATCACCAGGTCGTCCTGGCGGGTGTGGAAATGCAGTAGTACGTAAAAGGCGGAGAGGAGGCCCATAAAGAGGGTAGCCCCTTCGCGGCGGGCCAGGGTTTCGATGCCCTGAATAAGGGAATCGGGCAGGACCTTTTGGAGGTAACTGCCCCGGTGTAGCTGAACGGGGGGGCGCTGGAAGTCGGTGGGGAGCTGGAGCTCGGGCACCCGGGCCAGTTGTCCTTGCCAGTAGTCGAGGTGTTGATGGAGCACGTCGCCCTTGAGCCAATTGCGTTGCCAGACCGAGTAATCAGCGTACTGGATGGGCAGGTCGGGTAGGGGATTGGGGCGTCCTCTGGTAAAGGCCTCGTAGAGCTGGCGGAATTCTTGGAAAAACAAGCCAATGGACCAACCGTCGGAGATGATGTGGTGCATGGACAACAAGAAGAGGTGGCGGGCTTCGGCCAGCCGGAGGATCTTGCCCCGCAGTAGCGGCCCCTTTTCCAAATCGAAGCCATTGCGCATCTCCTGGTTGACCATCACCTGTACCGTATCGTTGAGCTGATCGTAGGCTTGTTGGGAGAGGTCGACGAAGCGAATGTCCAGGTCCAGTTGAGAAACGACCAGTTGGTAGGGCTTGCCCTTTTTGGTGACAAATCGCGTCCGCAGAATCTCGTGCCGTTGGATCAATGCTCGAAGGCTGCGATTGGCAATGCTTTCCTGAATTGGGAAGTTCATCTCGATGCAGGTGGTAATGTTATAGGAGGGGGATTTGGGGGACATTTGGTCCAAAAGCCAGAGGCGGTGTTGG
>CALCCH010000460.1 GCA_937899855.1 uncultured Saprospirales bacterium
GCGGTTTACTACCGCTCTTCGTAGGCGGGGCAGTTGCCGGGGCAGTCCGTTTTTTGAAGATCGGCGACCAGATCGGGGGGCAGGTCTTCATCGGGGGGGGGATCGGAGGGGGCTTGGATGGGAAGCAGCTCGGTATTGGAGGGGGCAGTGGACGGTGCGGATGCAGTGTTTGCCGGGCTTTCGACCAGCTGCTCTTGGGTTTTGGGGCTGCAAGCAGCCAGGGATAGGAGGAGGAATATTTGAGCTAGGTGACGCATAAAAAATGAGCTCTGCCGGCTGAATTTTCATTGGTGGCAGAGCTCTGATACCGAATTAATTACTTCTTCTTTTTCTTTGATTTAGACTGCTCCTTTTGCTGCATTTGCTTTTGCTGTTCCTTTAGTGCAGCCTCTAGCCTTTCCCCGAAGCCGCCCCCTTTCTTTTTGGGCTTCTTCCGGTAGGCCTCTAATTCTTCCTCGATCTTTTTCTTGTCGATTAGGTAATCTTTGGTAACGACGGTTTGGATAATGTTCAGCAAGTTACTAAAAAGTAAGTAACACGTTAGCCCCGCAGCGAAATTATTAAAAAAGAAAAGGAACATCAGTGGCATAAAGTACTGCATGTTCTTCATCATGGGGTTCATGGTCATGTCCATGTGCCGCGTGTTGTAGTAGGTGTAGGCTACCGTAGACAGGGCCCACAGGAGGGTAAACAGGCTGACGTGCTCCCCGTAAAAGGGGACGTTGAAGGGCAGGTTAAAAGCGATGTCGTAGCTGGAAAGGTCCGTCGCCCAGAGGAAGCTGGCCTGACGGAATTCGATGGAAGCGGGAAAAAATCGGTACAGAGCAAACCAAATGGGCATTTGCAGGAAGATGGGAAAGCAGCCTCCCAGAGGGCTTACGCCAAATTCGCGGTACAATTTCATCGTTTCTACCTGCACGGCCTGCTGATCATCGCCGTGCTTGTCTTTGAGCTTGGCGAGTCGGGGCTTGAGCGCCGACATTTTGGACTGGGAGTAGAGCATGCGGTAGGTCAGTGGGTACAGGACGAGTTTGACCACCAGGGTGAGGATCAGGATGACGATTCCCATATTGCCGATAAACTGGGCCAGGAAATTAAACACGGGTCGAATGATCCAGCGGTTGATGGTCCCGAAGATGCTGCGACCGTAGGGGATAATGTCCTCCAATTGATCGCCCGCAGCGGCGAGTCGGTAGTATTCGTTGGGGCCGACGTAAAACTTCATATTGAAACTTTCGTTGGCTTGGTGGCGCAGGGGCAAATTGAGCTCGCTGCGCATAAATTTGAGGTCCTCTTCTTCAATATCGATCAAACGGGTTTCCATTTTGCCCGAATTGAAGGCCTCCTCCGCTACCAGGGCGGTATTGAAAAACTGATTGGAATGCGCTACCCACTTGAGGGCTTGGCCCTCCGCGTCTTCGTCGCCATCACTGGTACAGGCGCAGTAGCTGGGGGTCTCGTCGACGGCTTTGAAGTAAACGCTGGTGTAGTTGCGCTCGTAGGTCGTATTTTTTTCCAACTTATCGGCATAGGTCACCCAATTGAGTTGGAGGCGATCTTCCTGGCGGTTGAGCACGTCCTGGAGGCCCACCATCTTGATGTTGTAGTCGATTTGATAGCTACTATCCGCCGTTAGGGTGTAGGTCTGTTCGAAGTATTTCCCGGGGCCAGCGGAGGCTCGGAAGCGAATGCTGTTGCCATCGAGCTTGGTTTGGTAGTAGAGGTCACTGGACGATACGAAGCCCTGGGCCAGATTGGCGACGGGAAACAGGTACTCAAAGCGGTTTTTCTCATCCTCCATCAGCTTGAGCTCCCCCTGGCTTTCGACCTTCTCTTCGTCGGTTAGGATCTTGAAGTAGTGTTTGAGTAGCACTTCCTTGATCTTCCCCCCTTTGTTGGAAAAAGTCACGCGAATCATCTCATTTTCCAGGACCTCTTCCTTTTCCGTTCCGGAGGCGCTGGCGGCAAAGTGGCCAAAGGTACCCTGCAGTTGGAGCTGTTGGAGGGAATCGCTCAGGGGGGGGACTTCGGTAGAATCGGGAGCGGCCTCCGGGCTGGGGGCCAAATCCGCACTGGCGGCAAGTTGCTGTTCTACCTGTGCGAGCGAGTCTTGCTGACGCTGGGCTGCCTCCAAATCTTCCGCCGTCGGTTGCATCAATTGCCCATAGATCATAATCAACACAAAAATCAACACAAAACCGACAATGGTATTCTTATCCATTAGCTATTATTGGTATATTTAGTAAGTTATTTACCGACGCACCTTGTTGCACGAAATCTCGCACGAAATTTGAAGCGGCTGGGTCAGAAGGAGACGAAAAAACGTGGTACCTTGGTTCCACTCCTTTCGCCACCCATCAGAAATCCACCGCAAAGGTACAATTTTGTTTACTCTAACTACACAACCCATGGATGATTCTTCAGTGAATATAGACCAACGGCTCTTAAAAGCGTACATGAGCGCGCGCTACTACATCGTCAGACCCTCCCTCAACATCGAAGTGGGCAAGGTTTCGCGGCCGCTCGACGTCTTTTTGATGGACAATAATGCCTACGAATGGGCATTCATTACCGCTTGGAATCCCCACTCCCGCATCCTGGACTCGGTAGAAAACGAAGCCCGGCACCACGCCCTCATGCAGAACCTAATCGAGGCCCGCTATACCTTCTGCGAAGGCTTTGGCGAAAGCTTGGACGGCTCCTGGCCCGCCGAAAAGAGCCTTTTGGTCCTGGACATCCCCCGCATCGACGCCATGCGGCTGGGTCGCCGCTACGAGCAAAACGCCATTTTATTGGGTACCCTCAACCAGCCCGCCGAGCTGCTATGGCTGGAAGGACTCAACAACTAGAGACCGCATCATGGCCAGCCCCCACCCCATTTTGTCACAACGCGATCCTAAAACGCCAAAAATTTCTGCAACTGGTCTCCAATGGCCTCTCGGGTAGCCTGATCCGTCAGCTGTCCGTTCTCATCCCGTAGTTTCCCAATCTGCGAAATGGGCAGCTTGAGCGGCAATACGGCGATCCCCAGATAGTTCAAAATGCCCGTCAGGTGCTCCATCCCGCGCAGGTTACCCGCACGGCCCGAGGCCACCCCTACCAAAACCGCCTTCTTTCCCCGATACGTCGGCCCGATTTCCCGAATCGAGCAAGCATCCAGAAAAAATTTCAGAATCCCGGGAAAGCTGCCGTTGTACTCCGGCGATACGAAAACAAAGCGCTGCGCCGGAATCATCACCAAATCCTGTAAGTCCATCAGTTGCCGCGACTGGCCTTCCGCTGTGTACATCGCGGGGTTAAACATGTCCTTAGGCAGCTCGGTCAGCGACAGCAAATTCACGGGCTCTTCCACCAGCTGGCTCAATTGTTCTTGGTAGTACTTGGCCACCGCAAAGGTGTCACTGTTGGGGCGATTGGTCCCCGCAATAATTGTAATCATGTGTATTGTTCCAATTTTTGCGGCAAAGATAGCCAAATGAAATTAAAACCAACCCAATTGGAATACATGAGGGGAAATCAGGTGGTTTTTTGTATCTTCCGCCACCAAACCATCCATTCACCAACCGGAAAACTACCATGAAAATCACCTACTACGGGCAGTCCTGCTTCGGTGTACAAATCGACGAAACCCACTTGCTTTTCGATCCCTTTATCAGTGGGAATCCCCTGGCGGCCAAGGTCGACCTCGAAGGAATTCCGGCGGATTACATCTTATTGTCCCACGGCCATCAGGACCACGTTCTGGACGCCGAAGCCATCGGCAAGCGTACCGGGGCCAAGCTCGTCGGGGCCTATGAGGTGGCGGTGTGGTTCCAGGGCAAGGGCTTGGAGGCCCACCCCATGAATCACGGGGGTTGCTGGAACTTTGAGTTTGGTAAAATTCGGATGGTCAATGCCGTACACTCCAGTGTGCTGCCCGACGGTACCTACGGAGGCAATCCGGCGGGTTACGTGATCGAGAGCCCCGCGGGGACCTTCTATTTTGCGGGGGATACGGCCCTCACCCTGGATATGAAACTCATTCCGATGCTCTGCCCCAAGCTCGACTTTGCCATTCTCCCCATCGGCGACAACTTTACCATGGGCTACCGCGATGCCGTCATCGCCAGCGATTTTGTGGAATGCGACCGGATCATCGGTTGTCACTTCGACACCTTTGGATTTATCGAAATAGATCACGATGAGGCACGAAAAGTTTTCGCGGATAAAGGAAAAGAGTTAATTTTGCTGGAAATTGGTGAATCTAAAGACCTATCGGCTTAGTCGCTTCGAAAACGGGTCAAGACCGTAAAAAATAGTAGAACATGGGAAAAGTAGTGGCCATTGCCAATCAAAAAGGAGGGGTAGGAAAAACAACCACCGCCATCAACCTGGCCGCCTGTCTGGCGATCCTGGAGAAAAAAGTGCTGCTCATCGATGCCGATCCGCAGGGCAACTCCACTTCGGGAGTAGGGGTTTTTAATGGCGACATCAAAGTGAGCATCTACGATTGTATGGTCAACGACGCTGATCCCAAATCGGCCATCATCAGCACCGATACGCCCAACCTCGACATTCTGCCCTCCCACATCGATCTGGTGGGCGCCGACGTAGAGCTGGTCAACCGCTGGCGCCGCGAATACGTCATCAAAGACATCATCGACAAAATCCGCGACAATTACGACTACGTCTTTATCGACTGTCTGCCCTCGTTAGGGGTCGTGACCGTCAATGCCCTGACCGCCGCCGATTCGGTACTCGTACCGGTGCAATGCGAATTCTTCGCTCTCGAAGGACTCGGCAAGCTCATGACGACCATCAACCTGGTGCGCAAACAGCTCAACCCGGATTTGGAGATCGAAGGTATCCTACTGTCGATGTACGACCAAAGACTCCGTCTGGCCAACGAGGTGGTCAAACAGGTCCGCGAATACTTCAAGGAGATGGTTTTTGACACCATCATTCACCGCAATTCCAAGCTCGGAGAGGCCCCCAATATGCACACGCCGGTCGTGCTCTACGATGCGGCGAGCAAGGGGACGATCAATTTTCTCAATTTGGCCCGCGAATTTTTGGAAAAAAATAAAGATTACCGTCCACAGGCCTCCGCCAAATCCAGCACGCCAAACGGTTAAGCGAGGGGGAACGATCAAACACAGCGCATGGCAAAGAAAGTTAAAACCAAACAATTGGGTAAGGGCATTCACGCCCTATTATCGGGGATGGACCTCCAAAGTGATCCCCAGAAAAAGGAAGAAGTGGTCAAGGAATTGGCCAATACGGTGGCGGAGATTCCCATCGAAGCAATCGAAACCAACCCCTACCAACCCCGGGTGGAGTTTGAACCGCAAGCCCTGGAGGAGTTGTCCGCATCAATCCAGGTCCACGGCCTGATTCAGCCCATCACGGTACGCCAGATGGCACCCGGTCGCTACCAGCTAATTTCGGGAGAACGCCGCCTACGCGCTTCCAAAATGGCCGATCTGAGTGAGGTCCCGGCCTACGTCCGCTTGGCCAATGATCAGGAGATGTTGGAAATGGCCCTGGTGGAAAACATCCAACGCCAGGAACTGAATGCCCTGGAGATTGCCCAAACCTACCAACGCTTACTCGACGAGTGCAAGCTCACCCACGAAGGCCTGGCCAAACGGGTGGGCAAAGGTCGCTCGCTGATCACCAACTACCTCCGGCTGCTCAAGATGGCCCCAGAAATCACCCGCTCCCTCCGGGACAAGGAAATCACCAAGGGGCACGCCATGGCCCTGGCCAAAGTCAACGGCGATGTGGCCGTCCAGTTGTCCATCTTGCGGCAGGTCAAAAACCTGAAGCTATCCGTTCGGGCTACCGAGGCCCTGGTGACACGGCACCTGGAAGGCGATACCAACAAGGCCGGAAAAACTGCCAAACCGCGATTGACGGATGATTACCAGCGGGTACAGGACAGCCTGTGCAGTGACCTCGGCGCCAAGGTGGAGTTGAAGCTGAAAAAGGAGGGGCGCGGACAGATCGTCATTAATTTTGGTTCGACGGATGACCTCAATCGCATCCTGGAGCTTTTGGAGCAATAAGGCTCCGACCAACCGAGGACACCAAGTCCCCCCTCTTTGCGTTAAAGAATTATGAGACTCATTTTTTGGCTTATCCCCATGTTTTGCGCATTCGGCGCACTGGCGCAGGTCCCCGACAGCCTATCCGAAGCGTCCTTTCTCCTGGATACGACGGTCCAGCGGTCCGGCCCCTTACTACGGCCCCAGCCAACACCGCGCAAGGGACTGCTCGGTTTTTTGAGCAAAGACTACCCCAAACCCCTCCGCGCAGCACTTTTTTCCCTCGTCCTCCCCGGATCGGGGCAAGTTTACAATAAAAAATTCTGGAAGGTACCCATCGTGGTAACGGCCGTAGGAACGAGTATCTACTTTATCGGAAGCAATACCCGCAGCTACCGTACTTGGCGAGATGCGTATCGCTTTCGGGTGGATGGGGATGCCACCACGATTGATCCCTTCGTCGACGACTACCCCTCCGCCGATCGCCTACAGACCATTCGGGACGCCTTTCGCAAACGCATGGAACAGTCCTACATCGCCCTGGTGGTGGTACTGGTACTCAATGCAGCCGATGCGTTTGTGGATGCCCATTTGATGCGATTTGATGTCAATGATGATTTGAGCCTGGAGCTCGGGCCAGACATTCGCCCGGTGGGACAGACGGGCCTTGCGGCGGGGCTGGGCCTCCGACTCCAACTACGGCAGCCCTGACCCGGGCCGATTGAACAAAAGGGCCTTTGGTTTGATTAAAAGTGATATACCAATCAAACTAAATTGCGCTCGTATCATGCTTACACCCATCTTTTCCCGCTCGCTCACCCTCTTACTGCCCCTCTTCGTTTTGGCCTGTCAATCTACCAACTCCAATGAAGAGACCACCACGACATTTTCCACCGAAGGCCAAGCTACCTTTGTGGGCAACAAACAGTTTGATGAATACTGGTACCGAGGCGAAGCCGAGCTCAACTCCTACCGCTTAGAACAGGCGCGCTACGGAGAAATTCACGAAGGCGAGGCCGTCTTGGTTTTCGTCACCGAGCCCTTTTCCCGTACCAAGCAAGTCAAATTGGACGACCCCGGACTGACCCCCCAGGACCGGGTATCGGTCATGAAGCTCAACCTGACGAAAAAGTTTTACACGGGCGTCTACCCCTACTCCATCATGCAGTCGACGTTTACCCCCATCGATTGGGAGACTTTCCCCAACAGCCTCAAGGTGAGTACCAGCACCCAAGAATGGTGTGGCCACACCTTTACCCAGCTCAACCTCAACGATCAGGGATATCGCGTACAGGGCTATTCCTACTTCGAGTCGGAGGGAGCCCGCGAGCAACAATTGGGGCAGGCCCTGCTGGAGGACGAAATTTGGTCCAAAATCCGGATCGACCCCAAAAGTTTGCCCACGGGCAAGATCGACGTCATCCCCGGTACGGTACATAGCCGCCTACGCCACCGCGACTTTAGGGTGGTTCCCGCCACCGCCAGCCTCCAAGCGGCCACTACTCCCCAGCAAATGGTGTACGAACTGGACTTTGGAAATAGCGGCCGTCAGCTCAAAATCTTTTTTGACAAAGCCTTTCCCCACCAAATCCAGGCCTGGGAAGAACGCGCCAACAGTGGTTTTGGCTCCGGCGCCCGCCCCCTGGTGACCAAGGCCACCCTCAAAAAAAGCATCCAGTTGGACTACTGGAACCGCAACCGGACGACGGATGCCAAGTACCGCGAACAGTTGGACCTCCAATAAACGGTGGATGAGGGAAAGGTTGAAAAGGTGCTTCGGCAAGTCGTCCAGGCCCTGCGAACGGAGTCGTTTGGGGACTTTCAAACCGTGCTCTTTACGGCACAAGACTACCTGAATTTGGCCCGCCAAATCAACGGTAACCTGCGAGTAGACGAATCCGAAGCCAAGCTGGTTTTCCAGGCGCTCGATCAGAAAATCGCCACCACCTTTCGGGGACTTCTCCAAAAAGGAACGGACCGGGGATTGACCTGGAAACGGGTGGAATACGCGGGCTACGTCTCCCGAAGCGAGGAGTTGGTCTTCGGCAAGGAGATCAAGGAGGTGGGCTTTGTGGTCGATTGTCACCTCCGAATGCGTTGGGAGGATCAGAAATTTACCCTCATTGGACTACAGCTGTGGCTTTGGGGTGAAGAGTACCGGATAAAAGGCGATGAGATCCGGGGATTGTTTGCCATCGATCTGGATGTTTTTGTCCCTTCGGATGATTTTGATGGGGAAGAAATGGAGGAGAATGGCTATTGAACGACAGAGAAGACCCCAATACGTGGTGTTATTTATTGACGGTCGAGCGGTGTAACGAGTGAAGCAGTGGGGGTACTTTTTGGGGA
>CALCCH010000461.1 GCA_937899855.1 uncultured Saprospirales bacterium
CACGTAATATGAAGCCACTAAATTCGGCTCCGGGCCGTCTTACCCATTTACTAAACCAACTGAATTTATGAATTTAGCCACCATAGTTTTTGCCCTGCTGCTGCTCTCCCTCAGCCTCAGTGCCTGCGTCAGCAAAAAGAAATTTACCAACCTCCAAAGTCAGCTCGATATCGCCAACCGCCAAGTTGGGGAATGTGGCCAAAGCCTCAACGACTACATGAACCGCCTCAGCAGTTGCGAACAGGAAAAGGTACAAATCGAAGGGGACCTCAAACAAGCCCGAAGCACCATCGATCTGCGCCAGGAACAAATCGGCGACCTGCGCGAGCAACTGGCCGACCTGCGCAAGCAACGTGACCAGCAAGTCAGCCAGGTCGGTGACCTGACCGTCCTCTCCCAAGCCGCCAACGAAAACATGAAGGAAAGCCTCGCCCAACTGGGCCAGAAAGACGAATACATCCAACTCCTCCAAGCCGCCCGCACCAAAGCCGATTCCATCAACCTCGCCCTCGCCGTCAACCTCAAGAGCGTCCTGCGCGATGGCATTGCCGATGAAGATGTGGAAGTCAAAGTCGATAAAACCGTCGTTTACATCAACCTCTCCGATAAGATGCTCTTCCGGAGCGGCAGCGCTAGCCTGACCGAACGCGCGGCCCAGGTACTGGCCAAAATCGCCCAAATCGTCCAGTCCCGCTCCGAGGTCGACGTCATGGTGGAAGGCTATACCGACAGCGACCCCATCAAAACGGATTGTCTCTCGGACAACTGGGACCTGAGTGTCAAGCGGTCGACGGCCGTGGTGCGGGTGCTGCAAAATGATTACGGCGTGGATCCCAATAAATTGATTGCGGCGGGACGGGGCGAGTACAATGCCCTGGCGAGCAACGATACCCCGGAAGGCAAGGCGACCAACCGACGGACGCGGATCATCATCCTCCCCAAACTGGACCAATTTTACGACTTGCTCAACCCCGAGATGGTCAAACGCTAATTCCTCTGGAGCACGAAGCGAATGGTAATTGGTGGCGAATCCATTTACTCGTCACCAATTGCCGCAGCTCCTTTTGCCGCTCCCTCCAATTCTTCCAGCACCTTTTTGGCCGAACGCAGGTCGCGAACGTTTTCTCGAATGAGCAGAAAATGTTTGTGGGAATTTTTAAAACTCAGCCCCACCTTGGGCCCCTGATTGGCCACGTACTGTAGGAGACGCTGAAAGAGGGCCGTTTCAAAAAAGGGCGATTGGGGATTGTTGATGAAGTAGCAACGCAGCTTGCGGTTTTTGAGAATGATTCGCTCAAAACCAAGCCGCTTGGATACCCAGCGCAGCCGCAGCCCGGCAAACAATTCCTGGACCTGCCGCGGCAGCTTGCCAAAGCGGTCGCCCAGTTTTTGCGCAAAGGCCTGGAGGGCTTTTTCGTTCTCGATGGCATCCAATTCGGTGTAGAGGTTGAGTCGTTCCTGGATGCTGTTGACGAAGTCGTCGGGAATGAGCATTTCGATATCGGTATCGATCTGAACGTCGCGGACAAAGTTGCGCTCGCGCTCCAAATCATCCTTAAACAGTTCCTGAAATTCGGTTTCCTTGAGCTCCTGAATGGCTTCCTCCAGTACCTTCTGAAAGGTCTCGTAGCCAATATCGGAGATAAAACCACTCTGCTCGGCGCCCAGCAAGCTACCCGCCCCCCGGATGTCCAAGTCGCGCATGGCAATCTCAAAACCACTACCCAAATCCGAAAACTCTTCCAGGGTTTGCAAGCGCTTGCGCGCGTCCGAAGTCAGCACCGAAATCGGCGGGCTAAACAGGTAGCAAAAAGCCTTGCGGTTGGAGCGGCCCACCCGACCCCGCAACTGGTGCAGGTCGCTCATCCCAAACTGGTGGGCATTGTTGATGATGATGGTATTGGCATTGGCAATGTCGAGCCCGGTTTCGATGATGTTGGTACACACCAGTACATCGTAACGGCGTTCGATAAAATCGACCAGGGTGCGTTCCAGGGCCTTGGAGTCCATCTGGCCGTGGGCCATCGCCACGTCGACATCGGGACAGAGGCGTTTGACCAGGGCGGCGAGGTCGGGCAGGTTTTTGACGCGGTTGTGGACGAAGAATACTTGCCCCCCCCGGTTGACTTCGTAGTAGATGGCTTCCTTGACCAGCTCCTCGTTGAAGACGCGGGTCTCGGTGTGGATGGGTTGGCGGTTGGGGGGTGGAGTACGGATAATGGACAGGTCGCGGGCCGCCATGAGGGAAAACTGCAGGGTCCGGGGGATGGGCGTAGCGGTCAGCGTCAGGGTATCGACATTGACTTTGAGGTTGCGCAATTTTTCCTTGGCCGCCACCCCAAATTTTTGCTCCTCGTCAATGATCAGCAAGCCCAAATCCTTAAAGCCCACCTCCTTATTGAGCAAGCCGTGCGTTCCGATTACCAGGTCGATTTCGCCCGACTTGAGTTTGGCAAATACTTTTTTGCGCTCGGCCGTGGTGCGAAAGCGGTTGACGTAGTCGACCGTGACGCCAAAAGGCTGGAGCCGTTCATTAAAGGTCTTGTAATGCTGTAGGGCCAGGATGGTGGTCGGCACCAACACCGCCACCTGCTTGCCCCCGATGACCGCTTTAAAGGCACCCCGCAGGGCCACCTCCGTTTTACCAAACCCCACGTCCCCACAGATCAGGCGATCCATCGGGTGTGCTTTTTGCATATCCTCCTTGACGTCGTTGGTGGCCTTGAGTTGATCGGGGGTATCCTCGTAGATAAAGGACGCTTCCAATTCGTTCTGCCAGTAGCCATCCTCGGGAAAGGCAAAGCCTTCCGCAGCCCTGCGTTTGGCGTAGAGCTTGATGAGGTTGCTGGCGATGTCTTTGACCTTCTTTTTGGTCTTGCGCTTGAGGTTTTTCCAGGTTTCCGAGCCCAGCTTACTCAGCTTGGGCGTACTCCCCTCCTTCCCCATGTATTTTGAAATCTTGTGCAGCGAATTGATACTGACGTAGAGCACATCGTTGTTCAGATAGATCAGCCGCACCGATTCTTGGACGTGCCCGTTGATGTTGATTTTTTCCAAGCCCGAGTAGCGCCCCACCCCGTGGTCGATGTGCGTGACAAAGTCACCGGGACGCAGCTCGCGCAGCATCCGCGCGTTGATCGCCTGATCTTTGGTAAAGCCCTTACGGAGCCGGTAGCGGTGAAAACGTTCAAAACTTTGGTGGTCGGTATAGCAGGCGATGCCCAGTTTTTGATCGACAAAGCCCTCGTTGATCGCGGTGGTGACGGGATGAAAATGGACGTTGGCGTTGAGGTCCTCGAAGATGGCGTAAAAGCGCTCGATCTGTTTGGACGATTCGGTGAAGAGGTAATTCTCCAGCTGGGCCTTCGAATTCTCCCGCAAGTTCTGAATCAGCAGTTCAAAATTCTTATTGAACGAAGGCTGGGGCCGCGACTCGTACACGATTTGCTGATCGATCTCTAGGGGGCCATCCAGTCGGCTTTGGCTCAGGATGGAAAACCCCTCCAATTCGTCGATGACTTGGGCGGGCAGTAAGAAAGCGCGATCGCCAAAGAGGCCCTGGCGCTCGCTCTCCTCGGAGAAGTAGGCGGTACGGGAAAATTCTTCGGCCTTCTCAAAGCAGGTCTGTAATTTGTCGAGCAGGACCTGAAAGTCCTTGATCCACACGGCCGTATTCTCGGGTAGGACCCGAAGTAGGGATACTTTTTGCGACTGGGAAAATTTGGTATTGACGTTGGGGACGATCGACACCCGCGCGATGTTGCGCTGCGAGAGTTGGGTGGTGGGGTTGAAGGTCCGGATGCTTTCCACCTCATCGTCAAACAATTCGATGCGGTAGGGCCACTCGTTGCCGTAGGAAAAAATATCGACAATCCCCCCCCGAATGGAAAACTGACCCGGCTCGTACACGAAGTCGACGTGGGCAAAACCGTATTCTACGAGTACCTCAATGAGGGTATCCACATCCACTTGCTCGTTCATCACGATGTTGATCCGCGTCTTGTTGAGCATCTCCGGGGCCACCACCTTTTCGAACAGCGCTTCGGGATAGGTCACGATGATCGAGCCGGACTCGGGCTTGGCCGAGGTAACTTGGTTGATCGTCTCGGTACGTTGGAGGACGTTGTGGGAATTGACTACTTCGAAATACAGGGGGCGTTTGAAGGAGTCGGGGAAAAACAACACGGGCTTTTTTCCGAAGAGGTTGGCGAGGTTGTTTTGGAGGTAGGCCGCTTCCTCTTTATCCTTGGCGATGAGGAGTTGACTACGGGCTTGGGTCAGGTAGGTTCCGGTGAGGACAAAGCATTCCTGTGCTCCTATCAGGCCAAGCAATTGAAGGCGGGCAGGAGTGTCGGCCGCCAGGGCGGCGGCGATTTGCTGAGTCCGCGGATCGGCTCGATACAGATCGAGCAAGCGTTGCAAATTTTCCACGGCGCAAAGATAAGCATATCTGGGGGGCAAAAACAACGGGGAAGGAAAGAAGAATTTATTTAATTTAGCCTTCCTATGGCAAGAGCATACCCCGCTAAATTACTCCTCTTCGGCGAATACACCATCATCGTGGGTGGCCAGGCCCTCGCTACCCCCCTACCGCTATTCCAGGGGCGCTGGGCCAAAGCACAAGCCCACGAATCCCCCGTGGATTTGCAGCAAAAGCTGCCCGCCTTTCTGGACTACCTTCGCCAACGAGAATGGGCCCGTTCCTTCCGTCTCGATGCCTTCGCCCGCGATCTGGAACAGGCCTATTACTTTGCCTCCACCATCCCCCTGGGCTACGGAGCGGGCAGCTCGGGTGCCCTGTGCGCCGCCGTTTACGACCGCTACGGGCCCGCCACGCCCTCCCGGGACTTGCGTCTTCTCCGCCACGATTTGGCGCGGATGGAAAGCTTTTTCCACGGCTCCAGCTCCGGTACCGACCCCCTGGTCTGCTACCTGGGTCGAAGCCTAAGGCTGTACGGTAAAGAAAATATGGAAATCGTCGACCTTCCCCCGGCGACGGAGCGAATGCCCCAGCTCTTCCTCCTCGACACCCAACGGTCCCGCGAGACCGCTCCCCTGGTCCAGCAATTTTTGCGGCAAAGAGAAGAAGCCCATTTTAGCGAGACGGCCTTGCCCGCTCTCAGCGCAGCCAATCAGCGGGCCATCGAAGCATTGCTAGCCGGGCGGTGGGAAATTTTGATGGAGGCTTGGAAAGATATCAGCGACTTACAGGCCGAGCATTTCACGGCCATGATTCCTTCCCCCTTTGCGCAGGTCTGGCGGCGAGGAAAGGAGACGGGCCATTATCAACTCAAATTGTGTGGTGCGGGGGGTGGTGGCTTTTTTCTGGGCCTGACGACCGACTGGGAAGCCTGTCGGGCCAGCTTGTCGGCTTACCCCTTGCGACCCCTAGCGCTTTTCGCTGACTAGGACGAAAGCGGGTGGGATATTGATCGGAACAAAGTTGACGTCCACATTGCCAAAAACCCGCTTGTACATTTTTTTGACCAGCGTCGAATAATGCAGCTGGATGTACAGGCCTCCCTCGGCGAGGTGATCGCGGGAGGTTTCAACGATGCGGTAGGACAGGTCGTCGGGAAGGGTGACGAAGGGGATGGCCGACAGGATAAAATCAGCCTGGTCTCCCAACTGGTTGGCCCGGAGGTACTCGCCGATTTTTTCGGCAGAGTCTTGGGCGACGATCAGGCGATCGTCGGGAATTTCGCGGAGAATATCACAAAAGGCGGCGTTGACTTCAAAGGCCACCAGCTTGGCATCGGGGCGCATGGCCCTTAGGATGTGCTTGGTAATCACCCCGTCTCCAGCTCCGAGTTCGACGATCACCTTGGCCGTGCTAAAATCAATAAAGCTGGTCATTTCTTTGCAAACGAACTTGGAGCTGCGCGTGATGGTGCCTACGGTTTTGAGATTCTTAATCCCTTCTCGAAAAAATTCAATAGTACTCATGAACTTGATTTTGGAGCTCCATTCTGAGGCAATAGCGATCGCGGAGCGAGGCCCCTTGCATCGGAACAACCTGAACACTTCCCCTCCAACTCATTGGCCAGATTTCAGTACAGGTTCTAAGCTATGGACACAAATGTAAATGGGCCATTTGCATCGCTTCGGTACCCAAGAATGATTGTGATTCGGAGCGATGATAGCCCAGCTGTGGAGTTAAAATAACCCACATTCAGCTAAGATGGGATTTTTTTATCCCGAAAACAAAAAATCACGGATACAATTGCCCGTTTCATCGACCTTCCGTGTTGACCATAAAGTTGACCAAATCGGGATAAGCCTTGCTGTAACCGGGTAAATCGTTGCGCGAAATTCGCAGCCCGTTGACGTAGGGGACGATAAAAGCATCGGTCAGCCCCAGGCTCTCCAACTCCTTGCGCAGCGCGGCGGCCGCCTCGTAAGTCGAGTACAAGCCCACCGAATACCGGTAGATCGTTTCCTCCGGCATCAGCTCTACCTGTCCGTCGGGATAGCTCATGATGATGTCACTGCTGTAGTTTTGCCGGATGGCAGCAACCTGTACCTTGTAGGACAGACCGCGGGTGCTTTGGTAGTAGTAGCGCCCCCGGGAATCCTGAATCCGCGCCTGAACCTCCGGCCCCTTGACACGCACGTTGATCGGCAGGCCCTCCACTTCAAAAAAATCAAGGTCGATCCGACGGTTGTACTTCATCCCCAAGGTGTTGGGACCATTCTCCGTCATGGCCTTAACCACCGGATACTGAGACCCACAGCCCTTGACAAACAATTGTTTGGGATCCACCCCGTTTTCAATCAAATACCTCGCCGCTTTCTCGGCCCGCTTGATGGAGAAAAACAAGTCGAATTCCGCGGGATTGCTGCCGTCGTAGTTGCTGGTCAACTGGAGCTTGAGTTGGGGATACTGTACCATGAGCCGCGCCACCCGGTTCAACTCACGGACATTGTTTAGGGTCAGCACATTGTCGTCGGTGCCAAAATAAAGCGCCTCAAAGTCGTACTCCGTGATTTCACTTTCGGAAAAGGTCGGGACGTTGGTGTCGATCCCGCTGGAGGCTTGGGGGACGGCCGGAGTAGTGATCACCAGCGAACCCTCGGCTTGCCGGCGTTTGAACTCCGGCACGAAGTGAAAAGCGATGGGGATCGATGCTTGTCGTTGCTCGCTCTGGTAACCCTTGAAATAAGCCACGTAGAGGTCGCGGGCGCCCATTCCCTCCTTGCGCGAAGAAGAAAAGAAGGCCTTTAGGCCATCCTTGGACAAGCGGAAAAAAGCGTCGTCACCCGCCGAGTTGATGGGCAGCCCCATATTTACCGGCTCGGACCAACTGGTGGTCTTATCGTCGTAGCGGGCCTTGAAGACGTCCAAGCCTCCGACACTACCGGTGTGGTTGGAGCTAAAGTAGAGCGTCCGACCGTCGCGGGCCAAAAAGGGGGTCCGCTCATCGTAGGGACCGTTGATGGTGGGGCCCAGGTTTTTGGCCTGCGTCCAGCGCCCCTGGGTAAAAGTACTGACGTAGAGGTCGGCCCCGCCGTAGCCCCCCTCCCGGTAGCTCGCGAACAGCAGGATGGTATCGTTGAAAAAATGCAGGTCGCGATCTCCTTTCCGGGCCACGGCGGGCCCCACAAACTGATCGGGGAAGAGGCTTTGCTGGGTTTTGTTAAAACTATCGATCAAAATATCACCCGAATAAATGTCATTGCCCTTGAAAAAATACATCACCGAACCCGTCGGATTAAAATCCAGGATGACGTCATGGAGCGGGGAATTGAGCAAGCTGTTGAAAGGAGTGGTCGCGGTCCACTCCCCATTGACTACCACCGAGGAGTACATGTCGGAGCGGTAAAAACCGTAGAGTGGTTCTTCCAGGCCAGCTTCATTGCGCAGTCCACCAGCATTTTTACGGGTGGAAGAAAAGTAAATTTTACTGTCGTAATTAGGGCTCAAGACCGGTGCGAAGTCGTCGTAAATAGAATTGACCTTTTCCCCCAAATTTTCCACAACGGCAACCTCTTCGCCCTGGCTCAGACGGATGGCCCGTGCACAGCGGCGGATGTCGTCCTTTACGGCAGCCCGCATTTCCGTACCGGGCTTGGTCTGGCGGAGGAAGGTCTTGTAGTACTTAATCGCGTTGGTGTAATCCAGATCGGCGTGGTAGCTGCGCGCAATGAAATAGGGAATGGCCGGGTCAACTTTTTTGGCCGTATTGGCCACGTAGAGCAGGTACTTGCGCGCTTCCGCCGTGTTGTTGGTGTGGTAGAGGCAGATGCCGATTTTTGGCTTGACCTCATCATCGGTGGGCTTTAGCCGCTGGTACTTGAGCAAGAGGTTGAGCGCCTCCGGAAATTTGGCCTTTTCAAAATACTTGAGCGCGTCGGTCTTTAGTTGTCGAGGGTTGGGCTGGGCCAGGCTGAGGCCCACCCCCAGCAATACCAAGGTGATGGTTAGGATCGACTTTATGCGCATAAGTTGTAGGTCTTGCCGGAGCGGGAATTCCCCTCCGGATCAAATAGTTTGTTGATCGTCAAAGGCTTCCAAGTAGTCTCCAATCCGACGTAGGAAAGAGCCCCCCAGAAAGCCATCGACCACGCGATGATCGTAGGACAGCGACAAGAACATCAGGTGCCGGATCGCGATCACGTCGCCGTGCTCGGTTTCGAGTACCGCGGGCTTTTTGCGAATCGCGCCGGTGGCGAGAATAGCCACCTGGGGCTGGTTGATGATCGGAGTGCCCATGACGTTGCCAAACGTTCCGACGTTGGTGATGGTGATGGTACCATCCTGAATTTCCTCGGGCTTGAGCTTATTGCCCCGAGCCCGACCGGCCAAATCGTTGACGGCCTCGGTGAGGCCCAATAAATTGAGTCGGTCGGCATTTTTGATGACGGGAACGATCAGGTTGCCCGAAGGCAGGGCCGTGGCCATTCCCAGGTTGATGTTTTTCTTGACGAGGATATGGTTGCCATCGACCGATACGTTGACCATCGGGAAATCGCGGATGGCCTTGAGCATGGCCTCCATCATGATGGGCGTATAGGTGATTTTCTGGCCGTAGCGCTTTTGGAAGTCGACTTTGACCCGGTTGCGCCAGTTGACGATCTTGGTCATGTCCACCTCCACGAAAGAGGTGACGTGGGGCGAGGTTTGCTTGGAGCGCACCATGTGGTCGGCAATCAGCTTGCGCATCCGATCCATCTCGACGATTTCTACGTTGGCACCCACGGATACGGGGCTGGGGCTGGCGGGAGCGGCCGGACGAGCCGGCTGGGCGGGAGCGGCGGGTACGGGCGTAGCCACGGCAACGGGGGTTGGGGTAGCCACGGGGGCGGTCTGACGTTGGGTGATGTAGGCCAACATGTCTTTTTTGGTGACGCGGCCGTCTTTACCCGTACCGGGGACCCGTTCCAATTCAGTCATTCCGATGTTTTCGGCCAGGGCCATGTTGCGTACCAGGGGCGAGTAGAAACGGGCGCTACCGCTGCTGCCCACCGAGGCGGCAGCGGGCACGGGAGCCGGAGTGGTGACGACCGGAGCGGGGGCCGTCTCGACTTGCGGAGCGTGGCCATTGCTGGTGACGGCTTCGGCGACGTTGGGGGCGGGCGTATGCTCCACCACCTCCCCTTCCGTGGCAATCAGAGCGATGACCTTGCCGATTTCGACGGTGTCATTCTCTTGAAAAAGAATCTTGGCAATCGTTCCGTCGACCGGTGAAGGGACCTCCGAATCGACCTTATCCGTGGCAATTTCGAGGATGGTTTCATCAGTTTCGACGGTGTCACCCACCTGCTTTACCCACTTCAAAATGGTCGCTTCCATGATACTTTCCCCCATCTTGGGCATGATCAATTCTACTTGAGCCATAATTTGGTACTTGTTGTATTTGGTATTATTTGGTGCATCTCCTAAGAGGCCACAAAATTACGGGAATTATCCCTCTAATAAAAATTTTCGAATCATATTTAGCGCCTGATTTCCAGTATATTGAATATTCTTCAAACGATCTTTTCCCAGGTTCAATTGCCGGGTTTGCACCCTTTGTTCGTCCCCCACCGCCAGCCAAATCGTGCCCACGGGTTTGTCGGCAGTACCCCCTCCCGGCCCCGCAATCCCGGAGATGGCAATGGCCACATCGGCCCCCAAGGTTTGGAGGACCCCCCGCACCATTTCGCGGACCGTAGCCTCACTCACTGCACCGTGTTGTACCAGGGTGCCCTCGCTCACGCCCAACTGCTCCATCTTCACTTCGTTGGCGTAGGCCACCACACTGCCCCGAAAATAGGCCGAAGAACCGGGAATCGCCGTGATTTGGTGGGCGACGTAGCCCCCGGTACAGCTCTCCGCCGTCGCCAGGTATTTGCCCCGATTTTGGAGCTCCCGCCCGACGACTTCCGCCAGCTTGGCCCGGCCGTAGCCAAAGATTAAGTCCGGTAAGAGCGCTTCCAACTGAGCCACCCGCTCGTCCAGCAATTGCTCGACTTCCGCCGTGCTGTCGGCCGTCGCCGTGAGGCGGAGGCGGACCACCCCGAGGCTGGGCAGATAAGCCAGCTTGACCCGCTCGGGCAGGGCCGCCTCGAAATCGGCAATCCGTACGGCGATCCGGGATTCGCCCTCTCCGGCAGTCAGCACGGTCCGGTGGCCGATGGGCCGACCGGGAAAAGTGGTTTTTACCAGGGGCAGCACTTCGTTTTCCATCAGGTACTTCATTTCGTAGGGTACCCCGGGCATGGATACCACCACCTGTCCGTCGCGTTCCATCCACATACCGGGGGCCGTTCCCATGCGGTTGGTGAGAATTTGGGCGTTGGCGGGCAGGTAGCACTGCTCGCGGTGGGCGGGCGTGGTTTCGCGGCCCAGCCGTTCGAAAAAGCTTAGGATGCGCTGGTAGGTGGCCTCGTGGAATTCCAATTCGACCCCGTAAAAATCGGCGAGGGTCTTTTTGGTGATGTCGTCCTTGGTGGGGCCCAGGCCGCCGGTCATCAGCACCAGGTCGGCTTTGTCGAGGGCGGCTTGGAGGCCTTCCGTGATGGCTGCGTGGGTGTCGCTGAGGGAGTAAATCTCGCGGACGCGGATGCCCTGCAGATTGAGTTGTTCCGCCATCCAGGCGGAGTTGGTATCGACGATCTGACCGATCAGGATTTCGTCGCCGATGGTGAGAAGGATGGCTTCCATGGATATTTTTTAGTGGACAAATGCGATTTCCCGCATAGCAAACAGTTCTTCCCCTCCATTGTGTTCAATGCGGAGTTTTCCGGTGGGGCCCAGCCCGACGATCTGGCCCCAGAAAGTGGTGCCATCGGGCCGGCGGTAGGGGGCGTTTTGGCGGTAGCGGTAGAGCGTGCTGAGGTAATCCCGATGGAGGGAAGCCAGGTCTCCGCTCTTGAGTTGGAGGTAGCGCTTTTCCACGCTGTGGCAGAGCTGGCTAAGGACTTCGTGGAGGTCCCATTCGCGGCCCGTTTCGAGGGCCAGGGAGGTGGGATTGGGGAGTCGTTTGCTAAATTGGATTTGATTGACGTTGAGGCCAATGCCAACTACGGAGGTGTTGAGGTGCCGGGAAGTGAGGGTGTTTTGCACCAGAATTCCCCCTATTTTGCGATCGCGGACGTAAATGTCGTTGGACCACTTGACTTTAAGGCCATTTGCCATGTATTTTGCAATACCGTCGAAGACCCCAAGCGCAATGGCCTGATTGAGTGTGAATTGTTGTTGTGGAGCGATGAATCGTGGATAAAGGATAATGCTTACAGTAAGGTTTTTGTGGGCTTCGCTTTCCCAATGCCTGCCAATTTGACCCCTTCCAAGCGTTTGCTCTGATGCCGAAATGACAGTTCCCTCACTTGGATTGCTTTTTGATACCAGACCCAATGCGTACTGGTTGGTGGATTCCAACTGTAGATGATGCGATAGAACTTTACCGATGAAAAGGGTGTTTCCTATAGTATCCAATCCAAGATATTTACTAGTTTTGTACGTTTAGGAGCCCTCGGGTTCCTCTTTTCCAAAACTTTTTTAGAGGATATTACACTAAAATTTAAACGCTTTGCCGCTACTGCCGTTCCCGGTGTAGGGTTCCGCGCAAAAGTAACAAAAAAGACAATTTGAGTACACAAAATCGCGCGCCAATACAACTGTCCGTCGAAGCCCTGAACGATTTGATCATTGACTCCATTCAGGACATCAAAGGCAAAAACATCGTCAAGCTTGACTTGCGACAGCTGGAAGAGGCCCCAACGGATTTCTTCATTATTTGCGAAGGAGATTCGAACACCCAGGTCAATGCCATCGCCAATAACATCTACGGTCGCCTCAAAAAGGAAGGCAATTTGTTGCCGAGCAATTTTGAGGGCCAGCAAAACGGCCTGTGGATCCTCCTGGACTACTTCGACACCGTCATCCACGTTTTTTACAAGGATACGCGGGGCTTTTACGAGCTCGAAGACCTCTGGAGCGACGCGATTTTTACGGAGTATCAGAGTTTCTAGGTCGTTTTCGTAAGATTTCTGCCACATTACGTCGATAAAGATCAACGCTTAGTAGCCTTTTACGTTCTAATAGGACACTACCATACAACTTCAAAGCAATCCAAGATTAATGGAAAATAGAAATAATAGAATGCCCAATAATGCCCCAAAATTCAATTCTTATTGGATTTATGGCTTGTTGGCAGTATTTCTCATCGGACTGAATTTCTACAGCCTGACGAGTACGACCACCAAGATGATCAACATCGGTGAGTTCAACAAAATGATCCGGGAAGGGGATGTCAAGGAAGTGGACATCATCAACAAGGAAATCGTCCAAGTTTACCTCAAGGACGAGCGCGTCGATAAGTACCCGGAGGCGGCGACGAGTAAATTTGGTCAGCCGCGGCCCCATTTCGAATTCCGCGCCGGATCGCTGGAAGGCTTCGAGAAAAACCTCAAGGACATCCAAGAGGATGAAGATATTCCCGCCAGTGAGTGGATCTACCCCGATTACAAGGTCAAACACAACTGGCTAGCCCCTATCGTCAACTGGATTCTACCCATCGTCATCATCATCGCGATTTGGGTCTTCATCATGCGCCGCGTCGGTGGGGCGGGTGGTGGCCCGGGCGCTCAGATTTTTAACATCGGTAAATCCAAAGCCACCCTCTTCGACAACAATACCAAGGTGACGGTTACCTTCCAGGACGTCGCGGGTCTCGACGAGGCCAAGGAGGAGGTGATGGAGGTCGTCGATTTTCTCAAACATCCGAAAAAGTACACCGCCCTGGGAGGTAAGATTCCCAAAGGGGTGCTCTTGGTCGGCCCTCCGGGAACGGGTAAAACCCTCCTGGCCAAAGCCGTAGCCGGTGAAGCGGGCGTTCCCTTCTTCTCCATTTCGGGCTCCGACTTTGTCGAGATGTTCGTGGGAGTAGGGGCCTCTCGGGTTCGGGACCTGTTCAAGCAAGCCCGCGAAAAAGCGCCCTGTATCGTATTTATCGACGAAATCGACGCCATCGGTAGAGCGCGGGGCAAGGGCGCCATGCAGGGTGGCAACGACGAGCGGGAAAATACGCTCAACCAGCTGCTGGTCGAAATGGATGGATTCAGCACCGATAAGGGAGTCATTCTGATGGCGGCCACCAACCGCCCCGACGTCCTCGACAGTGCCCTACTCCGCCCCGGCCGCTTCGATCGCCAGATCGGTATCGACCGCCCCGATTTGAAAGGCCGGGAGGCCATCTTCAAGGTTCACCTCAAGAACATCAAATACGGCAAGGACATCCACTCCGAAGCCCTCGCCGAGATGACGCCCGGTTTTGCCGGTGCCGATATCGCCAATATCTGTAACGAAGCCGCCCTGATCGCCGCCCGTCGCAACAAGAAAGAAATCGACATGGACGATTTCAACTACGCCCTCGACCGGGTCATCGGAGGTTTGGAAAAGAAAAATAAAATCATCTCTCCCGAGGAGAAGAAAATCATCGCCTACCACGAAGCGGGACACGCCATCTGTGGTTGGTTCCTGGAGCACGCCTCGCCCCTCGTCAAGGTGACCATCGTCCCCAGGGGCATCGGAACGCTGGGTTACGCCCAGTACCTGCCCAAAGAAGAATACATCACCCGCACCGAGGCCCTACTCGACCGGATGTGTATGACCTTTGGAGGTCGGGCTGCCGAGGAAGTAACCTTTGGAAAGATTTCCACCGGCGCCCAGAGTGATCTCGACCAAGCCACCAAAATGGCCTACAGCATGATCGCCGTATTCGGAATGAACGACAAAGTCGGTAACGTTTCCTTCTACGGCATGCAACAGGACCAATTCCAAAAGCCTTACTCCGACGAGACGGCTCGCCTGATCGACGATGAGGTGCGCAACATGCTCGAAGATCAGTACAAGCGGGCCAAGAATTTGCTCCGCGAAAAACGCCACGAACTGGAATTATTGGCCAATGCCCTCCTGGAAAAGGAAGTACTCCTCAAATCCGACATCATCAAAATGATCGGGCTGCGTCCGGTCGATGCGATTGTGGCGGAGAAGGATAAAACGCCCCCCAGCCTCAGCCGCCCCGAGGACCTGGCCAGCGAAAACGAGGCCTAAGCCTCCATTGCCCAATTGGTGAGCGCCATGTAGGAAAGCCCTACATGGCGCTCCGTAGTTTTAGCCCCATGCCCCAGCTCCTCCCCCCTCCCCTCCACCAACGACGCGGCATCCCATTCTACCACGCCAAGAGCGAAGCCGAATTTAGCCGCGATCCCTACGAACGTTACGACCAAATGGTACGCCGCCAGACGGTACTCCATTTTAGCCAAGCACTCGGGGACGCTTATCCCTTTCGGGAACTGTGGAACTGGTGGCGGGCGGAACTGCTAAAGTCGCCAGGGGGAGCCGTCGCAGAGATCGGTTGTGGATTGGCACGGCTGCTTGGTGAGGGGGCGGCCCAACAACCCAAGCGGCAGTTTTACGGCCTCGACTACAGCTACCAAATGCTCAAATGGGCCAAGGCCTACTGGGTGGATGGGCAAACGATGGCGGTCGGCTGGCCGGAGCGGGGTTTTCCCCTCCAGCAGCTAGCGGGGCAGCGGCGGGGCAATCTGCACCTGGCCCTCGCCAAGGCCGAGGCCCTACCCTTCCCCGAAGCCTCCCTGGACCTCGTCTACAGCAGTTTTCTCCTCGATCGGGTCGGGGATCCCGGCCGGGCCCTATTCGAAATGCAGCGCGTCCTACGCCCCGGTGGCGTCCTACTCCTGGCCAGCCCCCTCAACTTTCAGCAAGCCCAGCACTGGACCGACTGGGCCCGCGAGGGCGCCATCACTGGCCAACTCCGAGCCTGGGGGATGAAGGAGGTCCACTCCTACCCCACACTAGCCCTGTACGAACCCCTCGACCCAGCGGGCAACCAAATCCAGTGGATCTGTCGCCGCTTTCGAGCCGTCAAAGGCTAGAAGGCCCTGAGCTTCCCTCAGGAACGAACGAAAACCAGTTTGGTCAGGTCCGTTTTGGCCTTAAAGACCTTGTCGAGTTGTTTGGTAAGGGGTAGGCTGATGTTTTCGAGAAAATGGGAAAATTGGTTGAGGGGTTCCCCTTCCTGGCGACGACGCGGATTGAGTAGTTTGCGCACCGCCCCGCAGAAGAGGTAGCTGGTGTAGATGTTGATGTATTCCGTTTCGACGAGTTGGAAGCCTTGCTTTTCGCAGACCTCGGCGTAGTCGCTGATGGGACGCCAATAACAGAGTTCGTCACCCGCGAGGGTGGGATTGGTTTGTTCGAAAAGGACCACTTTTTCGCGGGTACTGCGGCAGATTTCTCCCAGCAATTGACGCATCATGGCGTGATCGGTATTGTGCTGGAGGACGGTCGCCGTGATGGCGATATCGATAAATTGGTCGTCGAAAGGCAGCTGGGTACCGTTAATTTTGTGGAAGGTGATGTCGTTGCCAGCGTTGTTTTTGCGGGCCAGGTCGAGCATGCTTTGGGAAATATCGACGGCGTGGAGTTCGCGGGGGCCGAGGGTACTCAGCACGCGCAGGTTACCGCCGGGGCCGCTGCCGACTTCGAGGACCCGCCGACCACTAAAGTCGACGGAGCGGAGCAGCTCAAGAAAGCGCGTTCTTTTGTAGCGGTAGAAGGGCTCGTCGTCCCCAGCAATAACGTTTTGATCCTCTCGCGAGGCGATCCGATCGGCCACTTCGGACCAGTAGGGTTCGGGATGATAAGCTTTTTCTTCTTCAGACATGGCGGTAAACAGTTCGATAATCGCGTAAATATAGCGAAGTTTTGACCGTCAAAAAAACCAATCGGTATCTCTGGCATCAGAGATACCGATTGTGGGCGTACGCGCCCCTGAATTACTGGCGATTAAGCCTCTTTTTCGCTCCGGACGAGTAGTTGGAAGCCATTACCGTGAATGTTGACGATCTCGATATTGGAATCGCCCTTGAGGTATTTGCGCAGTTTGGTGACGAAGACGTCCATACTGCGGGCGGTGAAGTAGTTGTCCTCGCCCCAGATTTTGGTCAGGGCTTCCGAGCGGGGCAGGATATCGTTGAGGTGGGTGCAGAACATCCGTAGGAGTTGGGCTTCCTTGGGCGACAGCTTGGCCTTTTCGGCTTCCTCGCCCTTGGCATCGCGTAGGGTGAGAATGCGCAGGGGGAAATTGAAGTGGTACTGACCAATTTCAAACTCCTTTTCTTCCTCTTCCTTGTTCTCCCCCCCTTTGCCCTGGCTGCGTTTGAGGATGGCCTGGATGCGGTACAACAATTCTTCCGAGTTGAAGGGCTTGGAGATGTAATCGTCCGCTCCGATCTTAAATCCTTCCAGAACGTCCTCCTTCATGGTCTTGGCCGTCAGAAAAATGATGGGCATGGTCGTATCGATCTCCCGAATTTCTTTGGCCAGGGTAAAACCATCTTTCTTTGGCATCATCACGTCGAAAATGCAGAGGTCGTAATTCCCTTTTTTGTAGCTTTCCAAACCTTCCACCCCATCCGTAGCCAGGGTAACTTCATAATCGTGCATCTCCAGGTAGGAGCGCAAGACGTCTCCAAAATTCTGATCGTCCTCTACCAATAAAATTCGATTGTTTGCAGTTGCCATTGTCTTACTTTTAGGCCATTAAAAATAGCGTTTTTCAAAAAAGTGGGTACCGAATGAAGCCTTACGTCCCAAAAGCAAGGAGTCCAAAGTCGGTTCGTTCGTGCCTTACTGATGAAAGGGAAAAAACAGGATAAAACTACTGCCCTTGCCGAGTTCACTTTTGACATCAATCTGTCCTTGATGCGCGGTGATCATGGCTTTGACGTAGCTCAAGCCCAGTCCAAAGCCCTTTACATCGTGTAAATTGCCAGTATGGACGCGATAAAAGCGGTCAAAAATGTGTTTGCGCGCTTCCTTCGTCATCCCCATGCCTTTATCTTGTACTACTACTTCAACGCCATTTGGGACGTTTCTGGTATGCAGCGAAATTTCCGGTTTTTCGGGAGAATACTTATTGGCATTGTCCAGCAAATTGTGGATCATATTGCTCACGTGGGTCAGGTCTCCCTCGATGTTGGCCCGGGTCGCCTGAAGGTCGGTAATGACCTTGCCTTCCCGCTTCTCAACCTGCAAGTTGGTATTCGCCGCCGCTCGGTTGATCACCTCGTGGAGATTGATCTCGGTGAGGTTGAGATGGAACTCCTCCTTATCGATCAGGGCCATTTGCAGTACCTTTTCCACCTGCGAGTTCATCCGCTTGTTCTCCTGCTTGATGATATTGGCAAAACGCCGCACCTTGCCCTCATTCCCAGAAATCATCGGACTGGATAAGGAGTCCGCAGCCAGCGAGATGGTGGCAATGGGCGTCTTGAATTCGTGCGTCATGTTGTTGATAAAATCCGTCTTCATCTCCGACAGTTTCTTCTGGCGGAAGATGACCTGGATCGTGTAGAGAAAGCAAAACAGAATGATGCTGGTAAACAGCACCGACAGCAACAGGGCACTGGATACCGAGCCCCAGACCACGCGGGCCTTGGAGGGGAAGTAGATCATCAACATGCCCGGCGACTGGAGCAGATCGTGTGGAAAAAGATCCACCCGGTATTCCGATTGGTAGATGTGGGCGTAGCTGGGTTGGGTGTAGTGGGGAATGTCTTCCTGAAAGACCAGGTAACGCCCCCCCACCGAATTGCCATTATTAGCGATGATAAAGTCGCCGGAATTGTTGGAATAAATTCCGTACTCGAAGTTGATGTTGATGCCCCGGTTTTCGAATTCGTTCATCAGCAGGGAATCGAGGTGGGCCGGATTGCTCAGGCGCTCGTACAATTTGCGGGGATTGAAGATGCTGTTGAGCTGTTCTTCCATCAGCACGGTAAACTGCCGTTCGTAGCGTTCGTAGCGATCGCGGACGCAATTGGAGCAGGTACAGGTATCGCCCTTGAGCTGGGCGGAGATGATGGAGGCGCGATCGCTGGGATCGAGAAGTGCCGTGGAGGAATTGCCCCGCGTAGCAAACTCTACCATGACTTCCTGGGGGTTGGGGCCACTCGAAGTACCGGGAAACTGACTTTGCCAAATCGTTTGACTGAAATTGCTAAAGGCATTGACGCGGCTGAGCATATTGAGGCTGTGTTGCTGCTCTTCGTTTTCGCTCAGGACATCCACGATGCGCCCCAGGGCCGAAAACACGCGGGCATCAAATTCGTCCTCCTTGAGCTCGATCGCCTTTTTGATCCAGTGCATTTGCAAACCGAAAACCCCAATCAGGGCGGCGGTCATCAAACCGATAATCAACCAAATGGCTTTCTTATTCATTAGTAGGACTTGTATTCTCGGAAATGTAGACTTCAAACGAGGGCAGCAAAGGTTCCCTAGGCCTTACAAATTTAGCCATTACCCCTCCCCTTTTCCGTACTTTAACAGTCCCTTAACTTTTGCTGTAAAAGTACGAAAAAGCCCTATTTATCAAGCCTTTGGCGCCTTTTTCCGCCAGTCGTTTTCGCGCAGTAAAAAGCCCGTAAGCTAGGCGCTTACGGGCTTCTGGAAACGGCCGATGAGGGACGGTTTTAGTTGAGGGAGAAACGAATCGTTACTCCCGCCTGGGTATTGGTCGTCGGTGGACTGATCGAAAGCACCGGCGCCGTTGAACGGTAGTCGAAAAACAGCCGCACATTGAGCTGCTTGTTGATGTCGTAGTCGACGGAAGGAGAAATCGTCAGGGATTCGGTACCGCGGGTAAATTCGGGATCGGTGCCCTCGTCGAGGTTGAGGTTGGCGGTCACGTCGTTGCGGTAGGAAAAGTCAAAGCGGAAGTTCAGGTCTTGCCCCTTTTCCTTCTTCGCCTTTTTGTCCGGGTCGGCAGGCTTGCCATTGCGCTCGCGCTTGGCCCGCCGGCTGCCCCGGTTGCGCTTGTTGGCCTTCTTGCCGTAGAAGAAAGCGAGGTAGACGTCCTTCATCGTGTAGTTGAAACCAAGGACGTATTCCGTCGTCTGCGTCTCGGTCACCACGATCCGGTTGTTAAAGGCCATCGACAACTCCCGTGCCTTCTTGAAATCGACGTTGAGGTCCATTCCGTTTTTCATCCGCATGGACAGGCCAATCAGCGGCTGGAACTGTTCGCTGATGACAATATTGGGCACGTTGAAACGCGAGAAATAGTTGGCATTGGCATCCAAACGGGTGGGGATGTCTTCGTTGAAGTTGTTGTTGTTGACGAAGGAGTTGACCGTCAGGTTGGAACGGTAGCCGTGTGACAACTTGACGTTTTGGAAGATCTCCTTGAGCGCCGGAATCTTTGACAGGCCATTGTAGCTCAGTTTCCAGTTGAGCTTGGGCAGGATATTGAACAGGGGGCGGGTAAAGTCTACATCCACCGGAATCGTATTGGGGTCCTGCCCGGAATAGGTAGCCAGAAAAGCGGGGATCAGCACCGCATTTTGGGAACGGCCAAACCCTTCCGAATAGCCCAGGGAGTCGATCGCGTGGATTCCCCCTCCGAGGCGTTGCGAAATAATTTGCCGCGCGTCGGAAAAGTCTTTAAACAGCTGCTCGCTATCGTTGTTGAACAGGGTCCGCGCCGCAAAATAGGAGACTTGGAAGGAGCCCACCTGCTGGCTCGGGCCGTGGCTAAAGCTCGTAATGCCATCGGCGAGGGTATCCTTAAAGTTGACCAAGATACTTTCTTCGTAGCGCTGTTCTGCATTGATGTCGATGCGGAAATCTTTAAAGGGTTCGATCTTGAGGGTCGCCTTGAACTGACGCGAATAGCGCTGCGAGACCTCCTGGTTTTGCATGATATTCGACGAAATCCAACCCTGAGCGGCGGAACGCTGTAACCAGTCATCGGGGCTACCCGGTACGATATCGGGCTGAAAGCCACCCACAAAGTCCCAGCCGGGCGCTACGAAGTAGCGCGACTGCCAGAGCAGCGTGGTGGACGGTAAATACCCCGGCACGATGGTTCCGAAGTCTTCCGAGTAGTCGACGGAGAGTCGTCGGAGCAGCATCAGGGGCCGGATCAGAATACGTTCGGCCTGGGTGGGCTCGCGTTCGACTTTTCGCTTTTGGGTTTTCCCCTTACCACTCCCGCGATCCTTGGCGTCCTTGGAGCGGCCTTTTTTACCACCCTTACCGTCTTTGCCGTCTTTGCCGTCTTTGCCACCAGCGCCCTTACCATCCTTGCCCTGCACCGAAGAGGTGGATTTGTCCTTTCCTTTGCCCGCGGCCTTACTTTCCTTGGATAGCTTCTCCGGGGGGGGGGGGGGGGGGGGGGGGGGGGGGGGGGGGGGGGGGGGGGCGGGGGGG
>CALCCH010000462.1 GCA_937899855.1 uncultured Saprospirales bacterium
GTGGGGTCTTCTCCTGTTTTCATTCTGTGGTCTCTCCTTCTCTCTGCCGGCTTTTTCATGGCTTTGGGGGCCTAACCCCCCGTGTATTCCCTCTATCGCCTGCTCATCGCAGCCAGCGCCGTTATCCCCATCTTTGGCTTTCCCGACTGGACCCACTACTCCAACTTGAGCGAAGTCCTCCTCTACCCCAACAATTTCAACGGCGATACCTTCAATACCCAGCGTGGCAAACGGCAGGTCCTCGGTATGGTGGGTTGGAGTTATATGAACGGCAAAATGATTTTGTCCAAAACGGCCCTGCGACAGGCCTTTTTACAAGGTGGAAAAAGCAACGTCGGCATCCACGAATTCATTCACCTGCTCGACAAGCTCGACGGTGCCGTGGACGGTGTCCCCGAATACCTACTCCAGGATCCCTACCTCACCCCCTGGCTCCACCTGATCCACGTGGAGATGCAGAAAATCCGCGCCGGCAAATCCGACATCCCCGCTTACGGAGGGACCAGCGAAACCGAATTTTTAGCCGTGGCGGGAGAATATTTTTTCCAACGCCCCGAGCGTCTGCAAAAGCGACACCCGGAGGTGTACCGCTTAATGGAGATTTTGTTTTTACAAGATCCCGACGGCGATGGCATCGGACGCTAGTGCCCCCATTCTAAAGAAAAACCGATGCCCACCGGGGGAATCGGTCTTCAACAATTACTCAATTAGACTGATTAAAAAAACTTTAAATACTTTGGCAGCTCCCATTGAACGGGTGTGACCCCGTGCATCGGTATTTGGCACTTTAGATGCCTCGGTGAACTAAAACTTGTGGCGAGATTGGGAGTTTTTTGATTTTTTAGGCCTACGCTGGTCCTTAATTGGACAGTAAGCGGAGAGACGATGGCGCTGCGTGGGGAGGTCCATTTTCGAATTTTCCTCACTGCCTTAAATTTATTTTTAAAAAATACGATAAAAATATCTTTTTGGCACGATATTGGCCTTTATTAGGTCGTAAGTTTTGGTTAAAAATTGTAAGATTCGTTTCAATAAGCCCGTCTCTCAAACGGGCTTTTTTTTTGCTCTTCCCCATTCGACCCAGCCACTAAGATATATGCGTTTCCGTGCGTCTGAGAGCGTACCGACCGTGGGTCCTGGCTCTAGGCTAAGCCCAATTTTGCTTCCGTACGAGATAGACGAAGTAGGAAAAATAAACTTCCCACGGCGAATACTGCGGCCACCACCAAGATCCAGGTGGGCAGGGCAAAGCCGCTATTCATCAGTAGGTAAATGCCCGCCGGGATGGTCGCCAAGCGAAAGATTTCCAGGAAAAACAAGCCCCGATTCAGTCGCTCGAACAGCAGACCGAACATAATGGTGGTCCAGATGATCCACAGTGCGGCGGCAACCTTCACACTGGAATCAAAGGCGCTGTGCTTGAATAAGTAGAGGGCATTGAACAGGAGGGCACCGACAAACTGGACCAGGATGTACAGGTTGCGGCGCAGGGGGGCACTGATTTCGTATTTGCGGTATGCGCCTTCCGCGATGGGTGTCGGGGTTTGATAGCCACCCAAGTAGTCCGGCAACCAGCCGGGTTTGCGGAACAAAATGCGGAAAACATCGCGGTAGGAACGCGCCCGGCGACTGACGCGCCACAGGTCGATGTAGTGCGCAAAGTTGGCGTAGACGGGGTTCCAGCTCCGGAGGGGTTTGGTGATGCCATAGTGGGGACGTTGTTCTTCGCGGGTAAAGGTGTCAAACAGACGATCCCAAACGATCAGGACTCCACCGAAGTTTTTGTCGATGTATTCGGGATCCCGGCCGTGGTGTACCCGGTGATGGGAAGGGGTATTAAAAATGGCCTCAAACCAACGGGGCATCCGATCGATGTGCTCCGTGTGGATCCAAAATTGGTACAGCAGATTGAAGCCACCGGCAACGACGAATTGCTCGGGATCAAAACCCATCAGGGCCAGCGGTAAGAAGAAGGGAAAGCCCCAGATAAAACCGGTGGACGTCTGCCGCAGGGCCACGCTGAGGTTGAAGTCCTCACTCTGGTGGTGAACGACGTGCCCCCCCCAGAACAGACTGATTTGATGGGCCATGCGGTGCTCCCAGTAGTAGCACAAATCCCACAGCACCATCAGCAGTGCGAAGCTCCACCAACTGGGCTCGATGTAAAATAGGGCCAGTTTTTCGTACACCAATATATATACCCCAATCTTGATGATGGCGACAAAAGTGCCCGTCAGCTGCTGGAGTACCCCCGTATTGATGTTGGTGACGGCATCGTTGAGGCGGTAGGTACGGCGTTTGGTAAGGCCTTCGTAAACCAGTTCGACGGCCATCAGGGTAAAATACATTGGAATGGCGATGATAACGGGACTCAAGTTCATAAGGCAGGAATAATCAGTTCAAGCATAATTTGGGATGCGGTGGACAAAAAAATCGGGGCTTTGCTTAACTTAAGCGGAAAATAATCACAAAATCAATAGGCTCCGCCTAAATATTGTCAAATTTCTCTTCAAAATCACTCGTTGCCCGTGTATCTCAAAAAGCGTTACCTATTGCTCATCCTCTTGCTGGGGGCCATCGTCGTGGGTCCCCGTAGCCATTTTGAACCCGTCGGGACCGTCCTTCCCCAACTGGAACTCGATCTCGAAGAAGTAGAAGCGTTTGTAGCTCACCAAGAGGCTCACTTGCAAAACCTCAAGCCCGATAATGGCTCCCGAATTGTATGGGCCGATTCGCTGCGCCGGACGCCCTACGCTGTCGTCTACCTCCACGGTTTTTCGGCCAGTCACGTCGACGGCGCCCCCCTGCACCGCGAGTTTGCCCGGCGCTACGGTTGCAACCTCTACCTACCCCGCCTGGCAGGACACGGCCTCGACGACCGCGAATCTCTCACGCCAAAGAAACCGCTGCAACAATCCCG
>CALCCH010000463.1 GCA_937899855.1 uncultured Saprospirales bacterium
TCAAGGTACCGTCACGGTCCGCGTTTTTCCCCAGCCCGACCTCTCCGCCACCGCGGATCCCAGCAACGGATGTGCCCCCTTGCTCGTCAACTTTTCCAATACCTCGCAGGGCAGTGTCGATGACGGCATCGATGTGGATGGCTTCAACTGGACCTTCGGCGATGGTGCCAACGGTAACACCACCGATTTTTCCAATATCACCCATACCTACAATACCACCGGAGTGTTCAACGTCGGACTGCAGCTCTTGACGACCGATGAAAACTGCTCGGTGACCGAAATCGTTACCTCGGTGGACGTCTCCCGGATTCTGGGCCTTGGCTTCGTTACCGACCCCAGCCCGGCAGTAACCTGTACCGCCCCCCTGACGGTGTCCTTTACCAACACCACCCCCAATCCCGACGATTATACCTTTACTTGGGACTACGGCGACGGCTCGCCCCAGGTATCGGGCGAGAACCCTCCCCCCAAAACCTACACCGATGATGGCATCTACGAAGTCATCCTGAGTGCTTCCGACGCCAATGGCTGTCAGGACCAATTTATCCAGCGGGTATTCGTCGGCCCGCCGCCGACGGACTTTTCCTTCCCCGACGATACCATTTGCGTGGGTGAAATTGTACGGTTTATCAACCTTTCGGTGCCCGGCACCTACAGCTGGACCTTTGGCCCCGGCAGTTTGCCGGCGACCTCTTTTGCGATTAACCCTCAGGTACGATTTGAGGAGGGGGGCTTGATCCCCATCACGCTTGATGTCGTGGCCAACATTGGCGGCTGTACCAATAGCATTACCAAAAATATTTTTGTCGACGACCCCGACGCCACCTTTACCATCGTCCCCGATTACAGCTGTACCAGCGAATTGCCTTCCACCTTTACGGCCAACAATACCATTGCTGCGGAATACCTCTGGCTGTTCAACGACGGTACGACGGCCGATACGCGGGTCGCTACCAATACAGCGGTCAATGGCGACACCACGATTTATTCCATCAATGGCGCCATCGTAGATTCGACCTTTTTGATCGTAGTCAACCCTTCGGGCTGTTCGGATACCTTGCTCCAACGGCGGGTCATCTACCAACCCAATGCGTTGTTTGCCCCGAGCCCGGCCAGTGGCTGTGCCCCCCTGGAAGTAGAATTTGAAGATTTGAGTACCAACGACTTTGAGATCGTATTTTGGGAATGGGACTACGGCGATGGTTCGCCGACGGAGGTCTTTAACACCAGTACCGATCCCACCCACATCTTCACCGATCCCGGCCATTACGATGTCCGGCTCAATATCCGCGATCAGATTGGTTGTGTGGATACCTCCTTCGTCTTTACCATCGAGGTGGGGGGTGCCCTCTCCCCCGACTTTACGGTCGTCGATCCTACGAATATTTGCCCCGGTGATTCGGTCACCTTTATCCCCACCAATTTCCCCGACCGGGATTCGGTGGACGCCTGGCATTTTGAAACCGATGCGGCCCGTTCCTTCCACTGCTTTCAAGAGGACGAGCTCACCTGGACCTTCGCCAGCGAAACTGGCATTTACGACGCGACCCTTTACGTCGAGTTCAACGGTTGCGTGTCTTCCGTTACCCAGACTGACGTCGTGACCGTACAGGGCCCCATTGCCAAGATCGACTACGAGATCGACTGCGAGACGCCCTTTGACGTGACCTTCCGCGACAGCAGCAACGAAGCCACTTCCATCCTGTGGAGCTTTGGCGACATGACGGATAGCACGGATCGCGACTTGGTGCACACCTATCCCGATACGGGCGACTACGTCGTTTACCTCGACGCCTCGAACCCCGCCACGGGCTGTCCCGATTCACGGGATTCGGTCGTCATCCACATTCGGGACATTCACGCCGAATTCGTCCTACTGGATTCACAAATTTGTTTGGGGCAACCCTACATGCTGGACGCCAGTCCCTCCACGGGAGTCGACTCGCGTTGCTGGCGGGGCTACACCTGGTACTTTACCGACACCATGGGAATCGTGTTCGGGGGCGATATTGATCGTCCCATCACCACTCCCCTAGCGTCGATTGAATACGTCTTTGGCACCCCTGGCTTCAACGAAGTTTCGTTGGTGGCACGGGACATCAATGGCTGTTTAGATACCGCGGCGCAGGAGTTGGAGGTCTTTGGGGTCTATCCGGCCTTTACGGCCGACGACGATACGATTTGTATCGGACAGCTGGTCAACTTTACCGACCTGAGTACCGCCGATACCACCCTGGCCGAATGGGCCTGGGACTTTGGCGAAGGCGGGGTGGCGGGCGTACCCAGCCCGGACCACGTCTTTGGCGGTCCTAAGCTGATCGACTCGCTGACCGTTACGCTGACGCTGACTGACTCGCTGGGTTGTGAGGGGGAAGTCTCGGCTGTCTTCCAGGTGTACAAACCCTTCTCCGACATTTCTGCACTCCCCAGTACCAATATCTGCGCCGGCGATGAAATTTCCTTTGCCGCCACTGACTTCACGGATGAGGGCTCCTTCCTCAACTTTAATTGGGACTTTGGTGCGGGCATGCCGGGCAGCAGTACGGCGCAAAACGAGACCGTGACCTTTGATACCCCCGGGGCATTTGACGTCGAGCTCATCTACACGGAAGATGCTACGGGCTGTCAGGATACCGCCTCCGTTCCGGTAAGTGTGGAGGCCTTCCCCGATGCGGCGATTGACACGGACGTCAACATCGACGATGTCATCTGCAGCAGTACGCAAATTACCTTTTCCAATGTGGGGCTGACGCCTCCCGATGTGGAGGCTTACTTGTGGGATTTTGGTCCTACGGTACCGATCAGTATCGAACCCTCCCCGCAGTTGACCTTCCCCAATGGCGATTACGAAGTCATCATGACGGTGGGTACGCGCAACGGTTGTCAGAATCGCGATACGGTCAACTTTACCATCATCGGTCCGGAGGGGAATCTGGAATTGGATCGCGACGCCATTTGCGTGGGCGAAACGATTACCTTTAGCGTCACCGATACCAGCGATATCCAGGAGATATTCTGGGAATTTGGCGATGGAGAAACGACGACGACGACCGGTACGACCATCAGCTACACCTACGATATGCCCACCATGATGGAAGATACCATGCAGGTCACCCTGTTTGGAATTGGCAACGGTTGTGAAAATACCATCCAAGCGCCCTTCTCGGTGATTGAGGTCATTGCCAACCTGATTGATCCGCCCATCTTCGGTTGTGTCGGTGATACCATCGACTTTGTGGGGAGCTCGGACGAGGCGACGCTCTACGAATGGGAATTTGGCGATGGCAATACCGATACGGGGGTCGGACCGGGCCTCTCCGAGGTAGAAAACATCTACGAGACTGAAGGCAGCTATGAGTTCCTCTTTATTGCGGTGGAAAGCTTTCTCAATTGTCGGGATACGATGATTGGTTCCATCGACATTAGCCCCAACCCCGTGGTAGAAATTGCGGGCGACCTCTTCTGCGAAGAAGAGGCCAATGAGCTGTCTTTGAACGCCCCCGACTCCTCCCTCACCTACGTCTGGGGGCCAATAGATCGCTTTAACCCTGATGAAAATACGGGGCTCAACCCCAGTACCTTACCTATCGTTGATGTGGAGCAGGTCACCTTCACCGTAACGGCGACCAACGATCTGGGCTGTGAGGGTACGGACGAGCAAGTCTTTGGCATCATTACTCAAGTCATTGCCGAAAGCATTGCCGATACAACGGTTTGCCCGAACGAGCCCTTTGTCTTACCCATTACCGGGGTGCGGGACTACCATACATTCGACTGGACGGCAGGAGATACGACTACCCTGAGTTGTACGGCTTGTAATGATCCGGTGGCGACCATCCCCGAAGGGGGCGTCGTTTATGAGGTCAAGATCAACGATCCGCTGGAATGCTTTCAGGATGATACCTACAGCTTTTCGTTCAGCACTCCGGAGCGGAACTTCAAAATGCCCAATGTCTTCACCCCGGAGGAATCGGAAAACAGTGTCTTCCGCCCGGTATCGGGCACGGAGGAACCGGACGAGCGGCTACAAATCACCAGCTTTGAAATTTACAACCGCTGGGGACAGAAGGTATACGACAACGACTCGGGAGACGCCGGCTGGGATGGTACTCGGAACGGTACGCCCTTGGCCTCGGACGTTTACCTCTACATTATCGAAACCAACTTTGCGGGTTGTGAAGGCGATGTCTTCCAGGGCAACGTGACCCTGATCCGTTAAGTCCGAATTGAGAAAAAGGACTGATGCGTCCCGAATTTTGGCAGCCGCCAGAGTTCGGGACGTTTGCTTTAGGGGGGGATAGAAATCCTACAGTATCCAATGCAGGAAGTAATTGCTGGTGTTGGGAAAATGGGCTACGGCAAGCGGTACACCAGAAGGTGATCCACGGGGTAGCGTGTCCCAGAGCTAGGGCGTTTTACACCTCCAGCCGTTTCCAGGTGACCGTCCGGTAAAAGACGCCCAGGTAGCCGCGCAATTTGAGGGTACGGCCTTCATCTTCCAGCCATATTTTTCCGTCGTAGGTCTTGCCATTTTGGGAATTGTAAATCGTACCGCCTTGGTAGACGCCCTCGTCGGCATCGTATTCAAAATTTTGGATAAACTCCATGCCCAACGTCGAGCGCTCGCGGAGCGCCGGATCGGGATTGTTGACATCCTTGGTGATGCGTTCCCCCGCCACCACCTTACCGTAATAGCGCCCATCGCGGCGGTAGAACTCAATCTTACCCGCACTGTCTTCGGTGAGAAAAACCCCGATGATGTCATCGGCCTCTTTGTCGGTCTCCGTATCGGGGCCCGTGCCAATGCCAAAGAATTGAGAGAGGATAAAAAGTGTGAGTAGGAGCAACATAGGATTACAATTTAATACAAAGAGCGAGGGGCAGGATCAATGGTACTCATAAGATAGCGGTATTAATCACAAGCCGCAATAATTACACAACAACAAAAATCGCATTTGGTTAGCAGCCAGCTTAAAATATCCCTCGGACGGCGGCAATGCTGTTAGAGGGCCCCCGGGGCGTCGCGACTGAATAGGGAGACGTGGAGGTGGTCGGCGGTACCGCCGTGGCGGAGGGTTCGGAAACCCATCAAGCGGAAATAGCCCTTTAACAACGCATTGCGCCACTCCCCGTGGCCGCGGGTCCGCAGGTCGATGGCGTGGACGTAGCCATTGCTCTGGGGATAATGGAGCGAACGGGTCTTGGTGGGCAAACCCATCTTGCGGTAATCTTCGGGTTGGCGGCTCGCATCGGTGATCAGGAGGGCGGGATCGAGAAAGATCAGGGTACTCACCCCGAGTCGCAGGATGGGATGGAGGCGGGTAAATTCCCGTTGGACCTGCTCCCCCTTGGCGTTGTTGCTCGACAGGAAGACCACTCCGTGGATACAGTAGCCGAGTACGAGGAATCCCGCGAGGAGCGCTCGCCGCTTGAGGACACCGCCCCCTACGACGCGCCCCGTCAGCTTGCCGTGGATAAAGGTTAGGTAAAGCACCAACAGCAGGGCTGCTCCCAGGGCACCGCCCAAAAGGGCCACCCAGGGCGACCAAGCTTGGTGGATGTGGAAGTACACGGCCCCGCGAATGAGTAGGATAAAAGGCAGGGCCAGCAGGGCAAAGAGTTTGAGGAATTGATAAATCCAGTACCACATAAGTACCAATGTAGCAAGAAAGTCCCAATCAATCGCGAAAATGCGATCATTGCCCCCATTTTACCGACGGAAAAAAGAAAGGGCCAGTCGCTTCCGACTGGCCCCGAGGTACCGTAATTATCTTTTTCAAAGCCGATCTACTGGATCGACAACTTTTGCGTCAGTTGGGTGGTACCGCTACTCACCCGGAGTAGGTAGGTGCCCGAGGGCAAGCCCAATTGGCCCAGTTGGTAGCTGCTCAGGGCAGCGGCGGGCGTATTTTGCGTTTCCCAAAGGAGGCTCCCCGAGAGGTTAAAGAGTTTGACGGTGGTGGCTTGGTCCCGACTGGTGGGACAGTCGACTTGTACAAAGTCAACGGCGGGGTTGGGGAATACCCGCAACGTGGCGGGGCGCGTTTGGTCCTCCGCGGCGTCAACATCGCGATCGGTACTGAGCTCGCTGGCGGGGCCGTTGACCAAGCTGGCTCCCGGGGCGGGGATGACGGAGACCTGGCTAAAGACCGCTTCGTTGGCCAGTTCGGTGTTGTTGCTACTCACCGCGAGGCCGACGCGGATACAGTTGGGGAAGTTGAGTTCAAAAGGACAGACCAGTTCCCATTCCTCACCATCCTTGGACAGGTAGCCCGAAAAGAGGTTGCCCCGCCGTTCGAGTTTGATCCAGCTCGGGGCTTCGCCTTCGTGGGCCTCAAAGATGGTGGCCTTGTTGTTCTTGGTGCGCGCTTGGTACAGGATACCGTGTTCTTTAGTCGCCAACAGGCTGATGTTTTTGGAGCCCGCCTTGAGCTTCTGCCGGAACATGATGCCGGCCAGGGCGGTCGTTCCCGGGAAGCTCGCCTCGTCCAAGCGGACGACGATGTCGCCATCACCACAGAGCTCCTGGTAGACGTAGTAGAAGGCGTCCGCCGAGCCGTAGATGTCGTTGCCCGATCCCGTCACCGTGTAGGTTTCGCTTTCCGCATTGTAGCAGACCGATCCGGGGATGGGCGTATTGCCGATATTGGCCAGGCTCCATTCCTCGGGGAGTTCGTTGCAGACGGGGTCTTCGAGTACCACCAGTAGAAAATCTTCCGTTTCACCGTACTCAAAAGAACCACAGGCACTGGGGGCATCGCCGTACTGGTAAGTGACCCGTAGGACAATGCCGCTGAGGGCGGCGTCCGCCGGTGTCGTAAAGGTCGTCTTGACGATGGTCTGCGATTGTTCTTCCAAAATCGTTTCCCCCTCGTCGTCAAAATCTCCATCGCGGTTCCAATCGATCCAAGCTCCCCAGTAGCGCTGCTCGTAGACGCCGCTATCATTGTAGCCCGGCGTCAGGGCAATGCCGTATTCTACGTTGCGGTAGAGGGGAATGGGATTCTCCGTAAAGCTGGCGTAGCCTCCATTGTTTCCCGTATTTTTTCCCTGGCTCGCAAAGCTGACCTTTTCGATCCATTCGTAAGAAGCCGAAGCACCGGTGGCCTCGCAGTAGTCCGCCACGCAGTAGGCAGCGGGATCTTCGATGTTGATGATCAGGGTACAGGTGGTGGTGTTCCCACTCTCGTCCGTCACCGTTACCAGCAACTCGTTGGCACCGATGTGATCGCAATTAAACTCGGTAATATCGGCCTCAATCGTCACATTGCTACAGGCATCAAAGGCGTCTTCCACCAGGCCCGCCGGATCAATACTTAGGCTGCCATTTTCCAATACGTAGCGAGCGGCGGGTGCTTTACAAATCAGCACCGGCGCCTGGGTGTCGATGATCTGGTCGGCCTCAATCTCAAAGTCGTAATCTCCAAGGTCATTGCCATTTTTGTCCGATACCAAAACGGTGTAGGTCCCATCGGCGGGGAGGACAAAATCTTCCAGCCGAGCCGAGCCGTAGCTAAATTCATCAAAGATTTGCTGACCCGCGGGGTCGTACAGTTCCAAACGAGGATCAAGGCCCTCCTGTTCCAGCGGACGGACGACGATGTTGGCCGTGCTACCGGCTACCGAGGTAAAGGAATAGGAGCGCATGGCCCCGTAGGCTTTTAGCTGACCGCCATCGTAATTGCCAATGCAGTGGATGGGCGTGGCACAACCCCCGTTGTTTACTTTTTCGAGAAAGAGCTCGTAGTCTCCGCGATCGTTACCGTTGTTGTCGCACACCAGGAGGACGTATTCTCCCGCCTTGGGTAGGGCTTCCGATTCGAGGCGTACCAAGCCGTAGTCGGGCGTGGCGGTGGTCAATAAGTTACCCTGATCGTCGTAGAGGCGGATGGAGACTTCAAAGCCTTTGACGGGCGAAAACATCTGCACCACTACGATGTCACCGGCCTGGGCACCGAAGCGGTAGGCATCGAGTTCGGCCAGTTGGGCGATGGTATAATCCGCGCTGGGGCTATCACCGCTCAGGTCATTGCCCGCTTCGCCACATTCTAGGATGGGGATGCAGGACAGGCGGTTCAGTACTTGGAAAGACAGACCGTAATCTCCCGTGTCGTTGCCGTTGTAATCGGTGACCATGATTTGGTAGGTCCCACCTTGGTCAAAGGTAAAGCCTTCGATGCGGGCGAGGTGACTGGAGTGCTTGGCGGCTACCAGATTCCCTTGGGGATCATAAATGGAGATTTCCGATTCGAGGGAGGGGTTGGCCGAGCGCATGCGGAAGGTGGCGATTTCGCCGGCGGCGATGGTAAAGCTATAGGCTTGAACTTCGACCGAGTTGGCGATGGTGCCGAACAGGTCATCGCCACATTTGAGGGGCAGGGCGGCCTGGGGGCTATTGAGGATTTCGAGGGCCAGCCCGTAGGGCCCGGTATCGTTGTTGCGATTGTCGCTGACGACGATTTGGTAGGTTCCCGTTTCGGGGAGGGTAAAGTGGCGGATGTTGACCACGCCACCGTTGCGACAGTCTTCTCCAATTACATCTCCACCGGGACTGCGCAATTCCATACAGGCGTCGATGGGGCTTTCGGCATCACGCATTCGGATCCAGATGACGTCGCCGGCGGTTCCACTGAAGGTATAAATATCCGTTTCGCCCTCGACATCGAGGGTGGCGATCACGTCGTCACCGTATTGCAGCTCCGTATTGGCGTTGGTGGTGGCACTGGTCCAAAGGAGGAATAGGAGTAGGCCAAGGTGAAGTCGGTAATTGAAAGTGTAAAGTGGGCTCATGGCGGTTTCTTTTGCGTTCTATACTATTCGTACGGTTAAATACGGGGGTACAAATGGGCAATAGGGATGAGCTTTGGAATTTCACAAGGGAGGGGGGAGATTAGAACACGAAGAGATAACCAAAAAGCTTTCCAAAGGGGGTGGTAGGCCAAAGTAGGGGGTAAAATGCCGTGACGGGTCAGAAGAACACCTGTGGTGTCCACGCATATTTAACGCATTGATTTGCAGCAGGGCAATCGCCATTTTATTGAGAAACGATTGGGAAGGGGGAAGCTTTTCGTGACAGCGAGCCGAATCGTTTTAGTTAAAAATCGTCCCTTTTGTGACTTTTTGGCGCCAGCGGGAACTATTCCGCTGCCATTTCCCTAATGGTTGTTGTGCAACTCTGCGAAGTACTATACCGACGGAGTTGCCCTTCATCGGCCGTTTCCCGAAAGTCTAATACTGGGACGACGGCGGCCCACAGAGGTAGTACCGTGGCCAAGCGAATGGATATGTTTAGAAGTCATCTCAAAATATACTTTGGGCTACGGCAGGGTCATTTACGCCCCTACTTCGTTGCCAAAAGCGTCACGTAGCTACGGCTATGCTCCGTTTTGGCGCCTCGTAGGGACGTAAATGACCACTCCCTCGCCGGCAAAAACATTTTGAGATGGCTTCTAGCAATCAATATTTATTCACCAAATACGCCTAGATGCCTTTAATCCCACGAAGATTGCGTTCGATGATTCCCGCCCGGGAAATCTTACAAGTTGAAAGCTGGTGGCAAAAGCTTCCTCCCGACAATCGCGCCGAACTCCAAGACCTTTACGACGAGACCCCAGCGGATGGGGAGCGCCTGGTACCGATCTATCTGTGCGGTCGCTTCGTCGAGCAGGAAAGGGTGGATCGACAGGAAGTATTTTGGGTCAATCACTTTTACGATTACCTGATCAATCACGAGCTGATTGTAGACCAGCGCCCCCAGATTGGAGGCATTTGTTCGGCCCAGGCGGAAGCGGTACGGGTCATTCGCACGGGCCTTATTCCCGCTGACTTTCGCTGTCCACTCGGCGGCAAGGCCTGCCTGATGCTGCGCCTGTTGGCGCGGCGACCGGGATGGCATTTGCAATTTTTTGTGCGCTTTCAGGACCCTAGGCACGAAGGGAGCGCGCGTTGAGCCCCAAGCCCGTGAAGGGCAAAAGGCTGATGGTGAAAGAACGACCGGTAGGTAATCAGAACAGCCCCAGTACAAAGCTAAACTGCCCGGATTCTACCGTTTTCATCTCCCCCGCATTGGAATAGACCTTACAGGAAAAGCGACCTTTGATGGGAATAGAGTAGCCTTGGAATGGGCCCCGTTCGGTGATTTCGAAGGTACTCCCCGTTTGGTCCCCTCCCTCGGTACTCCAGGAGGTGCCGTCCTCGTCCACCCAAAAAATGGCGGCTTGGATGGGGGTGGAACTGCAATTGGTGGCGGCCTCGTAGGTATAACTGGACTGTCCGTACATGTCGTAGAACCAGGCTGGATCCGCTGCGCCCAGGCGATTTTGGGAAAGGGCCACCAAGGCTAGGAGTTCAATATCCCCCGTCCCAACGTCGATTCGTTGCCAGGTACCTCCGTTCTGATAGAAATCTCTTCCGTAGCCATCGCAGGTTGCTAGGAAGGAGCCCTGTCCATTGGGACCGCTGTACAAGATCGTTTCGCCGTCGGCGACGCCGTACAGGTAGGTTCCGCTGGTGGGGGGTGCCACCGTACAGGCGGGGCAATCGCCCCCGCAATCGATACCGGTTTCGTCTCCATTTTGGATACCGTCCGAACAGGTAGCTACGGTTTCGGGGGTGGAGGTATCGTCGTCTTCAGGATTACAAGCGGGAAATAGAAAAAACAGGAGTAGGACACTCAAGATTAGTGGTTTCATGACTTTATTTTTTGGTTGTGATGAGGGGCTATTGGTACATTACGGCGGTAGGTGGTCGGCGTAGTGGACTGCGAGCCCCATTGCCTTCGCAAGTTGGGCTTTTCTGAGCTTAAATGCAAGTGGAGGAGGAGTGAGCTTTTCCCCAATTTCATCTAGAAGCCATCTCAAAAATATCCTTCGAGCTGCGGCAGGGTCATTTACGCCCCTACTTCGTTGCCAAAAGCGTCATCCCGATAGGAATCGGGACTCCGTTTT
>CALCCH010000464.1 GCA_937899855.1 uncultured Saprospirales bacterium
CGTACCCAGAGCGGCCCCCGCACCTCCGGCTCGCCCCACCCCACACGCGAACTCGACGGCACTTTCGAACGGCCGCCCAGCACCACGCTGCGCTCTCATCACGACGAAGACTACGCCGTGGCTCCGGGACAAAACGAGGACCTCGCCTACGCCATCTACGATTGGGATCGAGCCAATCCGGTACAAAGTGGGACGCTCAACAAGCGGATGGGGGAAAATTTTCTGGACGTCCCCCTGGCCTACATCCAATCCAACCGCTACTACACCCTAGAGGTGACCAATAGCAAGGCTCAAAAAAAATACCTGCGCTTTCTACACATAGCCCACCCCCCAACATTAGCATCACTCCACCACCTCCGGGTTTGAACCGCAACAACCCCGAGCCAGACAATCCCTCGCTGAAGACGGAATTTTCGGAAGACTAAATCCACCAATCAATGATGACCCATAAAATCATTCCGGGCCTACTGATGGCCTTGCTTCTCCTCGTCGGTTTGGGGCTGCTAACGCTCTACCAAAGCATCCCCCGGACGGCCTACGTGCGACTCCATCGCGTGTACGAAGCATTTGAATTGAAAAAAGATTTGGAGGCGCAACTGCTCGCCTCCGACCGCGAGGCCCAATTTACCCTCGACAGTTTGGACGTCCAATTGCAAGCCCTCGCCGCCGCCCTCCAACAGTCGGGAGATGGGCCCCAGCGGGAGCGCTACCAAGCCCTGCAACAACAGTACGCCTTTTTGCACCAGCAGTTTAAGGAAGATCAAAATCAGTTGGCCCGGGAAATGGACGAAAAAATTTGGACCCAGCTCAACCAGTACGTCGACGATTACGCTGAGGAATGGGGACTGGATTACCTGATCGGTGCCGATGGTTCGGGCACGATCATGGGGGGGCGGGAACGCCTCGACGCCACCGAACCCATTATCGAATTCATCAATCGCAGCTACCATGGGTTTGAACCCTAACTGGATACTGGGACTGCTCGCGGGACTCCTACTGATCGTCGCCGCGAGCTGGTCAAAAACGTCGTCGAGTACGCCTCGGGACCTAATCGACTGGGTGGAGGCTCCCGCGCACGGGCTCCACGTCGATAAAACCCTCGGTCCTTACCGCTTTAGCGTTCAGGCCAAACCTCCCGCCTACATCATCGCCCGCGAAAGCCCCCCGGAGGCATTGACTTCCGAACGGGTGGCGGAGCGCCGCCGCCAATTGGGGGAGGAGATGGACTACTACAATTTTACCATCGCTCCGGCGCAGTCCTCCCGGAGTGTTCTCCAGACGGCGGCCCAGCAGGAGGCCGATTACTACGCCCTGATCGACTATTTTTCCTACGCCGCCCAGGACGATTTCTACCTGCTCCACGGTGCGGACACTTCCCGCTGCTTGCTTTACCAATTCGTCCGCAGCTACGAGTTGGCCCCGCAACTGGAATTTACCATGGCCTTCGAACGCCAGCCCCAATCCGATCCGACCTTTGTCTACGACGATCGGGTACTGGGCGTCGGCACCGTCACGACCCGTTTGCGGTCGGCGGATCTCAATCAACTCCCAACCTTAAAAACGCCGTAAAATGAGATTGACTTATTTGCGCCCCTACCGAAAAATTTGGACCGCCCTCTTGCTGGTCCCCCTCTTGATTTCTTTGGTGCCCACCTCCCTGCTGGCCATGACTTCCGGTCCGGCGCAGGAGGAGTTCGCCAGCTTCGAGCCGGCCCAAACCACGGAGATGGTCAATCTCTACACCGGAGATTTTACCTACAACATTCCCCTGATGTCCGTCCCCGGCCCCAACGGCGGCTATCCCATCAACTTGTTTTACAACTCGGGCGCGGGCGTGCACGAGGCCGGTTCCTGGGTGGGCCTGGGCTGGAACCTCAACATCGGTTCGATCAGTCGGCAACTGCGTGGACTGCCCGATGATTTTAATGGGGAAGAGGTGACCCAGGAGATGCACCTCAAAAGAAACTTTGCGGTGGGGGTGGATGTGCCACAGCCCGTGACTGAGTTTCTCGGGCGAAGACGCCCCGGAGGCTCGGTCTGGAATACCCAGTTGTACTACAACAACTACAAAGGCCTGGGCTTTCGGGTGAGCACTAGTTTTGGGATTAGGGGAATCGCTAGTATTGGCATCAATTACGATACGCAAAATGGGGTGGGGATTGATTTATCTGGCAATATGAGTTCAAACTTCCGTCTGCTCCAATCGGGTCTGGGCTTATCGACTTCCTTTAATACCCGCCAGGGCCTCAAGGGCATCACGGCAACCGCAAGCTTTGAGGAGGTGGGTGCGGAGGTCAAGCGATTAGCGGTGAAGGGCGGCAGTCCCTCGGTACTCAGCTTTAACTTTAAGGGCGGTGTACCCGACGTCCGGGTACCCACCAAAAATACCCACATCGACTTTGATTTAAAATTTGCGGAGAATTATTTCTGGCCCGTCTTTGCCGTCGGTCGGCGGGGCCACTGGACGGGTTTTGTGAATTGGTCCAAGTTGGTAAATGGAGGGAAGGATACCCGACGGGCTTTTGGCTATTTGCACAATCAAAACGCAGTGGATAGCGACCTGAAAGACTTTAGCCGTACCGGTCTGCCTTATTCCAAAAAGGTGCCCAACCTATCGGCCGCTGCTTATACCTACGATCCCCTGGTGGCCACGGGCTTGGGAATGGCGGGACAATTTCGTCCCTACCGCTCCCGCGTCGAAATCCTCAATACGCCCCGCCAACTTTCCAAAACCACCGGGCACCGCATCAACCTCGAAGTGGGCGTTGGTACCACTCTGCACGCGGGCCTGGGCTACGCCCAAACCAACGGGGAGGAATACTCGGGCCCCTGGCGGGGTGGTATTCCCAGTTCCCTTTTGGAGCCCAGCCCCAGCGAAGTACCCCAACTGAACGAGCCGGGCTACCAGGATGCTTACTACCAACTGTACGGCGAACAAAGCGGCTTTGCCCAGAGTGAAGAAAACCAACTGGTTTCCTGGCTCAACAGCGAACCCCTGCGGGCCGTCTTCGATCGGGAAGGAAACAAATTTAAAGTCCTCGACGCCGCGGAGTTCGTCAACGGTCGGACCGGGGTGAGTATGGACGCGGACGACTATACCAACCTGCCGACGCTGGCGGCGCGCAACAACCGGACCCCCAAAGCCAATAGCCTCCAACGACTCACCGCGCGGCAGGCTTACGACTACGGGTTTAGCCGCGACCTGATGTTTTATCCCGCGGGCTCCAATACTCCCCAGCCCAAATTTGCGGGCCCGCCCGCTACGGGCTCCAGTCAAATTTCCGAGTTGATCGTTCACAAGGACGATGGCTACCGCTACGTCTACGGACTGCCGGCTTGTAACAGCGAGCAGATTGACGCTACCTTTAACGTGTACCCACCTTACCGCTTTAAGAACAACCCCTACGGCAACGGCGTCACCCCCAATTTTATCGATCAGTACCGCCACACGACCAACCGGGCGTCCAACCAATTTGAATCCAAAAAAACATTGCCAGCGTACGCCCACAACTGGTTATTGACCCACGTGGTATCCCCTGATTATCAGGACCGTACCGGAGACGGCCTGACGAATGACGATCCCGGTACTTGGATGAAGTTTGAGTACACGCGGACGACGGGCGATCAGCCCAGCGAGCACTACCAGTGGCGGGAACCTTACGAGGGGGCGAGCTTTGCCGAGGGGCAAAAGTTTAATCCCAAGGACGACATGGCCTCCTTGATTTACGGTAAAAAGGAATTGTACTACCTTAAGAAGGTCGAGACCGCCACCCACGTCGCGCTCTTCGACGTATCGACACGGCAGGATGCGCGGGGAGTGAACAATTACGAAAGCGGTGGACGCGACGGAGCCCACGACTATAATGCGATGTACAAGCTAGACCGCATCCGCCTGTTCGTCAAAAACACCGATGGTTCCCTGCCCGATTTTAACACAACGGCGCCCCAGCGGACGGCAGTTTTTGAATACGTTGGTCCCGGGGAGAGCGATCCCCGGCAGGTGGAACTTTGCCCGGGTATTCCTTCGGCTGCCCAAGGACGGGGCAAGCTGACCCTCAAGTCGGTTTACTTGACTTCGGATTTTTCCGCCAAGGGCGAACTCAGTCCCTACCGTTTTTACTACAATTACGACGCAACGGATCAAGCCCGCCAAAATCCAGCCTACGACAGTCGGGCCAACGATCGCTGGGGCAAGTACCAAAGCGCCGCCGCCTTTAACGAATATTTTCCCGCCCTGGATTTTCCCTACACCAGCCAGTACGCGGCGCCCAATGTGGATGCCTGGCAGTTGAAGGAAATCGTATTGCCCACGGGGGGCAACATTCGGGTGGAATACGAGCCGGATGATTACGCTTATGAGATGGACCGACCGGCGACGCAAATGTTTGACGTGGTGAGTACGGACCCCAACGGGCTACCCAGCGACGCAATCAAAAGGACCCGCTTGGTGGATCCCAACCCCGATCCCAATCCCGATACTGAGTTTGTTCAGGAGGGAACCAAGATGAGCCTGTCCACTACCGATGGGAATGGCAATTACCGCCTGTACCTCCGACTGACCAGTCCGGTGGTGGCGGAGCCCAGCTTGACTACATCCGAAGTATTTAAGCGCGATTACCTGGAGGGCATTGACCAGGTCTTTTACAAGACGCTGGCCAACCTCACCTCGTCCAACATCCGGAGCAGCGATTACGTCTCGGGCTACGCGCAAATGCTCACGGGGCCTGGCCAGTACGGGGTGGTCAGTGGCGACCCTACTTTAGCTTACATCACCCTACAGGCCGTCCCCATTCAGGAACCTTCCTTCGATCGAAAAATTCACCCCATCCGCCGCGCGGCCCTGACCCACCTGCGGACCAACCGCTCCGAGATGGTCAATGGCTACGACCCGGCCAAGATGGATCCGGGCAATATCCTGCACCAACTTGGAAACGTACTGGGCGGAATCCTCCAGTACTACCGCGAAGTGGCCCGAATGGCGATTGGCTTTAACCGTTTCGCCATCGACGTCAAGGAATGGACGCAAAACATCTACGCGGAGGGACGGACGATGGTGCGTTTGAAAAACGGCCCAGGCGCCCAGTACGGTGGCGGCAGTCGGGTCAAGACGGTGCGGATGTCCAACGGATGGACTTATGGGGCGGGGAGCGATGAATACGGCCAACGTTACCAGTACACCATCGAGGAAGCGGGGCGAACCATCAGCAGTGGGGTAGCCATCACGCCCCAGGGCATCGGTGGGGACGAAAGCGCCCTGCGCGAACCGGTAAATTACGAATTGTCGACGCCCCTCTTGTCTCCGCACAACCTCTTTGTCGAAAAGCCCATCATGAAGGGCTACTATCCCGGTGCCAGCGTGGGTTACCGCAAGGTGACCGTACAATCCCTGGCGCAGGAGCAGACGGGCAACACCGCCCAACGCGCCCTGGCCCCGATTACGGAACACGAATTTTATACCCACAAGGACTTTCCCGTCTTCGAACGCGAAACCGATCTATCGAGTGCCCAACCCATCCACGACTGGGCCATCTTCCCGCTCTTTGGCAGCAAGTTGAAAAAACACACGGCCCGCTCCCAGGGCTACACCATCGAACTCAACGATATGGCGGGCAAGCCCAAGGCCGTGACCCAACGCACCTTCCCAACCGCCGCAGTGCCGGAGGGCGAAATCATCAACCGGACCCAGTACCGGTACCACACCGACGCCCCCTACACCAGTACGGCCGCCAACCGATTGTCCAATAAGGTGCAGCTGATGCAATCCGATGGGAGCATGGTACCCGGTATCATCGGTCAAACCCACGATATTTTTCACGATTTCCACGAAAACGCCAATAAGTCCAACCAGTTTGGGCTAGACATGAACCTCGACTACTGGCAATTCGGTCCCTTTCCGCTCCTGGCCTTTTCGTTTTTTCCCAAGATCAATTTGAACGAAACTTCCCTACGGACCGCCGTTACCCACAAGGTGATTTACCATACTGGCTTGCTCAAGGAAGTGGTGGTCACCGATGGCCAGGCGACCATCACCACGGCCAACGTCGCCTACGATCCGGTCACGGCCCAACCCGTACTGACCCGGACGACGAACGAGTTTAAGGATTACCTGTACCAGTTGGCGGAGCCCGCCCACTACCAGTATCAAGATGCGGCGGCGGGCAGCATGGCTGGCGCCTACCAAAACTTGGAGCTCGAATGGCCGGGACTGACGGCCACGAATGGTTTTGTGGCCATCACCGGGGCGGACCAAACCTTCGTCAAGGGCGACGAGCTGTGGTTGCAGTTTGGCTCCGGGGAAGGGGTTAAGGCCTACGTCCTTTCGGTATCGGCCCTTTCCATCACTTTAATCGACGCGGACGGCCAACTAATCAACGATCCGCGGGTATTTGACGCCACCGTCATCCGCTCGGGCCATCGCAACCAACTGACCAGCCTGGTGGCCAATACGACCTTCCGGGGGGCTTCTTCACTGGGTTCGAATGACCAGTCTAACTTGCTGAGTAAGAACAATCAAATCTTGTCGACCTCCGCCAATACTTTCCGTCCCGAATGGGAAGTCCTGCCCTGTAACGACTACTTCATTCGGGCCTGTCAGGTGGGCAATGAATTGCGGGCTTTGCTGGCTGCCATTGCCGATCCACATCGGGGGTATGCGGG
>CALCCH010000465.1 GCA_937899855.1 uncultured Saprospirales bacterium
ACGGGAGTATTGGGTGGTGGACCCACACAGTGGAACGGTGATCGACTTCCTGCCCGATGAAGCGGGGCAGTACCAAGCGCGACGTGGGCGGCCCTACGTCAAGGGCGAGGTGCTAGCGCCCTACATCTTCCCCGATTTGGAAATTCCACTAGCGGATATCTTCCCGGATGAATCGCTTTTGGAGTAGTGCGGTGGCGCTTTTTGGATAATTAGGCGATGGATTTCCCCAATTGCTGAATGGCAAAATTCCAAATCTTCCACTTTTTTTGAAAATTTTTTCTCACTGATTACCAATGACTTAGGGCCGTTTTTTCAACATGGGGTCGTAAGCGTTTATGGAATTTCACCCCTAAAAGCGTCTATGTAGGGCGTTTTCTCGGCGGGGACCCCAATAAAATATATTCCGGGAAGCGCGCTTTGGTAACCTTGCGGTCGAAGGGCTCGATAAAGGAACTGGCGCAGCCGTGCGCTGAGTTTTGAAAATAGGGCGACGACTGGCGGCGGAGGCTTGGGTGGGAAATCCCTCCCTCAAGACCCCAAATCTGTCTACCCCGCTAGTGCATATTTTTCCACCCTGATTTTCCAACAATACATTTTTATACATTTCGACCTTTCCAAGCGCTTCCTAAAATTGATTTGCTATTCTTTCCCCGCCGGACCACCATTGGCATAGTATCAATCCTTCCCCTCCTCCTTCGCCAGCTCCGCCAGGACTTCGCGATCGGCTTTGCGGAGTTTGCGGACGACCAGCTCGTAAGAATGGTCGATCAGCTCGCAGAGGAAGCGGTCGGAAAGCTCGCCCTGGAAGTGGACGGTGTTCCAATGCTTTTTGCTCATGTGAAAGCCGGGGCGGATGTCGGCGTGGGCTGCGCGGAGTTCAGTGGCATATTCGGGGTCGCACTTGAGGTTGACGGTAAACTCCTCGCGTTCGAGGCCGGTGAGGGCAAACATTTTGCCCATGACCTTGAACACGAGGGTTTTTTCGTCAAAGGGGAAGGTTTCTTCGACGCCAGGTTTGGCGAGGCAGTAGTGGTAGAAGGTTTCGATGTCCATTGGTGGAGGGTTGAAAAATGAAGCAGTGGTCGGCAACGCCGACCACTGCTTAAAGGTATTTATTTTAATCAATTACTAGATAGCTCTACTTAAATGATATTTCGCATGATTAATACATTGCATATAATTTTTATATTTTTCAAAATCTTCTCACAAACTATCTAATTCAGACACGGTCTTGGGAACAAGATATGCGTCCTCTCCTTCACCGACCGTTTTCCACATGTCCGTTTTTGTCAGCCAGTCCCCGTTACTGTCTTGATACATATACATATCCCTAAATTTTTCATAGTTGTATAATTGATTTTCCTCTATGTCATTAAGCCCCAAAAAACCGCCCTTATCATTCTTCGCTATACTTGAATAGTTTTTCATCATCCAGGATGAAACAGCTTCTATCTTATTCCACCGTGTCCATGCAAAATATTGATAAGCCCTACGGGCATGTTTTTTCTCGCTCAATGTAATGGGCTGCTGATTAAATGGATCCGGGTCACCTACAAGCCGTGCTGCAACCTTCTTGTTTGCGATAATAAATGCTTCATCCGCTTCTATTGTTGCCCATGACTTAGTCGCATTTTTAGCATTAGCCTTTACAAGTTCGTATGCCCTATCATGAACTCTACCAGCTTCATCTACGGCATCTACAGGTGTTAAAATATACTCTCTGATCTCTTTGATCTCAGGTACTTGTGTTACCCCAAAGTAAAATCCATAATCTACACTATGCAGAGCTATCTTTTCACTCCTTTTATAAAACTTAGTAGGGGAGGTAGAAATCAAAGAACCATTCTCATCGTATGTTTCGGTTTTTACGGAAATACCTTTTCCTCGTCGACCGTACGAGTTATGCTGTAAGTCATCATGCCATTCAATCCTAAATGAAGGTTCGTCACTACCGTACCGTATTTCATAAACTACCGTTGCATATTCAAGTCCTTCCAAATCTATTCCATCAATTGGTCGATTACTTGAAAACTGATAAGGTGTCAACATCGGATAACTTGGCGCCAAAGGATCTACACTCAAAAACTTCGCAATCGCCGGGTTGTACAATCTAAACCCATAGTCCTGAATCAACTGATTGCCCCAGGCGCGATCATCTTCCTTGCCATTGAAGCCGTAGCGATAAGCATCCGCTCCACTCGTCCGCCCCACCATCTCCATCCCGAAGGGATAGTAATCCGTACTCCGCAACACCTGCGCCTCGTAACCGTCTACCGTCAGGCCATCCGCCGAACGACCCAACAAACGATCCGACACCACCACCAGCACATTGCGCAAGTGATTGGCCAGTTCATAAGTCTTGGTCCCCAAAGTCCGTCCATAAACCGCTTCCTGTACCCTCACTTCAAAGGCCTCCCGATTGGCAGTACCCACGAGGGCACCACTACTGGCCGAAACCGTCGCCGTAAAGGCTACCAAGCCCACGGTGGATTGCTTTTGCTCGACCCCCAAACGCTTGGAGCCGTATAGGTGTACTTCCTTCCAAGTCATCACTTCCACGTATTCGTTACCCGTGCCCCCAATTGGAATCTGGCTGTTACTTAGGATCAGTTCCGGCACTCCTGCCGCATCAGCCGGAGGCTGGGCCCCACTACCGGGACGGATCAGATAGACCTCGTTTTGAAACTGGCTGAGATCGGGAATTGCCGTCGCATTATCTACCGAGTAGCGATCGTAATTCTTGTCGTAAGTTGCCAGCACATTGCCCTGCGCATCCCGGACGTAATGCGTCGATGTCCAAAAGTATTGGGGTTGCAAGTCTCCGCTACCATCCTTGGTCTTGACGATCTTCTCGATTCGATTGCCCTGGCTGTCGTAACGGTACTCCAGATCGGGGCGCTGACTGCCCGCCGACCGGGTCAAGCGTTTGACCTTCCCCTGGATGTTCCACTCAATGCTGGCGATTTCTTCCGAATTGTCTCGGATCAGGTTACCGATTCGATCGTACAGGTAGTTGTTCGGATTTTGGTCGTCCAAGTCGGTGCCGTAGCTGCTCGTAGCGATGGCATCGTTGACGTGGTTGAGTTGGTGATTGACCAAGCCAAAACCGTTTTGTCCCGCGTAGCCGTAGCTCAGATCGTCCATGGCCAGCGATTGACCAGGGGCCGTATAGCCATTGCGTTGGAGGGATTGGATGTTACCGTTGCGGTCATAAGTCAGGTCGACGCGGTAATCTGCCGTGCTTGCCGCCGTAGCTTCCCAGGCATTGTTGATGAAGACCGAGTTGCCCGTACCCGCCGTCGCCGGCTCCCGGGCAGTGCGCGCGATCCGCAGCCGCATCAACTGGTCGTAGTAATAGCCCTTTAGGAGGTAGTCCTCGGGCTGACCATCCGGTTTGGTGAGGGTCGTCTGCATGGCGGCGATGTTGCCATTGTACAGGCCGGGAGCGGGTCCGTCGACGCCTTGGAAGTAGACACCATTGGCGGAGGTGACCTCGGCGTAGAAGCGGTTGGTGGCGCTAAAGTTGTGGATCGACTGATAGTCGGTCGTGTTGTAGTGCAGGGTGTAGGCGTAGGCGTCGCGCCCCAACCAGCGGTGGAGCTGGTTGCGGGGGGCGGCGGAGCTGAGGGCACCGTCGTTGCCCAAGTCCCGATCCGGGAGATTGGCCGAGGAGTTAACCCCTTTGATCCAACCCTGTAGGGTGTAAACGTAGTCCATACCCTGGACGAGATAGTCACCTACCTCCATCCGGGCCAGGGCCCCATCGTAGCGGTAAATGTTGTGCTGGTCTACATCCCAGATTCCACCTCCGTCCGAAGTCTCGCTGAGGACCAGCCGGTTGTTGTCGTCGTAGCAGTAGCGATGCGAATAGGCTTCGCGCTGTCC
>CALCCH010000466.1 GCA_937899855.1 uncultured Saprospirales bacterium
TAGATGACGGGGTAAACGAAGTAGTAGACGATCACCCGGTTGAAGACCATGAGGGGCAGGAGCAGCAGCAAGCAAAGTAGCCCAAAACGCAGGTAATTACTCGGCCGAAAATGGCGCGGGACGAGGTAGTACAAAAAGGTGTAGGCCGCAATCAACTTGGCGGGGAGCATGGAAATTTCGACGCTCCAAACAATGAAAAACTGTTCGGTAAGGGAATAACCATCGCCCGAGGGATAGCGCGAAAAGCTCATGTCGATCAAGGCGTAAGCCAGGGTGTACAACAGCCAAAATCCAATATGCCAGAGGACGCGAAGATTCATACCAAGCACAATTTGTGAAAAAATGGCCCCTTCCGCTCATTTTATCTCCCAACGGAGCGTTCAAAAGAGCAAACAACCCCTTCACTGGGCTCAAGGTAAGGAATTTTGACCCCCGACTGCATTTTAGACCAAATGCCTTTATCTTTGCAGCCACAAACCATGAACTTGATGAAACCGATCTGGCTATTCCTGTTGGTATTCGGCCTGTATTCCCCCCTCCTGGGTCAAGACCATTACCGCTGGGCCTTCGAAACCAGCCAATTTTCCCGCGTTAGTGACTTTACCGATAACCTCGCCATTGCCGCCCGCGGGCGGCTCAAAGGCTACATCGACACCACGGGTCGCATCCACATCCGCTTGCAGTACAACGTCATCGATGGCTTCGCCGAAGAGTGGGCCCCCGCCGGTTACCTCAGTGCCGACAATAGCAGCTCCACCGTTGGTTTTATCAATCGCCGGGGCCAGTTCGAAATCGAGCCCCAGTTTGAGAATACCGGTTTCTTTCGCGAGGGCCTGGCCAACGTCAAACTACGGGGCAAATGGGGCTACGTCGACCGGAATGGCCGCCTCGTCATCCCCGCGGAATTTGAATTTGCCAACGTTTTTGTCGATGGTCTGGCCGCCGTCAAAGTTGACGGTCTGTACGGGATCATCGACCGCAGCGGCCGCTACGTCATCCGGCCGCGCTACGACAGTGCCAGCAATTTTTCGGACGGCCTGTCTTGCGTCCGCCTGGGCGACAAATGGGGCTACGTCGACCGCGAAGGGAATTTTGTGATCCCCCCCCGCTTCGATGCGGCGCATAGCTTTCGCGAGGGCCTGGCCCGGGTCGAGATCCATGGCAAATTTGGCTTTATCTACACCCAGGGCGAAGCGGTCATCCCCCTGCGTTACGAACAGGCCTCCAATTTCAACAGCGACCTGGCCAGCGTCAAATCCAATGGCCTTTGGGGCTACATCAACCGGCAGGGTGCGTACATCATCGAACCCCAGTACCAGGAGGCGCGTAGTTTTTCCGAAGAATTGGCCTGCGTCAAAATCGATGGCAAATGGGGCTACATCTGGATCGACGGCAGCATCGCGATTCGCCCGCAATTAGACGAGGCCCGCGATTTCAAGTGCGAACTGGCCTTCGCCCGTATCGGCAACAAAAAAGGTTTTATCCGCTACGTCGCGCCCCTCGAAAAAGAATTGACCCTCAACCGGCCCCAAGCCCGCCCCGAACAAGTGACCCGCCGCGCCATCGGCGAAGGTCGTCGCATCACCGTAGCGGAGCCCAATTTCACCATCGAAGTGTACGATCACAAACGCATCGACGGCGACATCATCTCGCTCAACTACAATGGGGAATGGATTCTCAAACAGTACGAACTCAGCGCTGAGGCCCACCGGATTCCCATCGTTTACGATCCGGAGCTGACCGATAACTACCTGCTCTTTTACGCCAAAAACCTCGGTCGCGAACCCCCCAATACCGCCGCCATCGTCATCTCCGATGGGCAGCGTAGCCAAAAGGTCATTCTCACAGCCGACCTCTCCCAATGCGACATCATTTACTTCGAACAGGAGTGAATAAGGCCCATCGTTTTCCACTTTCCACCACAAAAAACGGCTGCTGATTTTTTCAACCAACAGCCGTATCTGGAAAGTATGACAATGAAATTTATGATATTAAGCGCTTTCGTGACTGCGGGCTCGACTACGCTTTTGGACGGAAGGGGATTTTTTTTGAAAAAATTTTCCCCTTGTTTTTCGGGGGCTACAGCCGATTTTATGCTATTTTTTTGATTTGGGTTTATGGAATTTTCTAGGCAAAAGCGTCTATGTAGGGAAGTTTCTCATTCTAGATGGAGAAAATTTCTTTAGTATTGAAACCGACTGGAGTGAGGAACTCCAAGGCTGGGTAGCGGAGCTATGCTGGAGCATGGTTTGCGCAAAGGGGGACCGCAGCAGGTGGTACCTTGAGGGTGGGCTCCCACCCAGTGGGTGAAAATGTACCCACCTCCGAAATTGCCCGAAATCCCTCGTCAGTGCTTTATCCCTCCGCTAGGGCGTACCCTTAAAGATTTTATCGGTAAATACCTGTCCCGCTTGCTGGATGCTGAGGAAGAGGACGCCCTCCGGGGCCCGACGCAGGTCGATATCGCGGGTATACTGACCATCGAAGTTGTTGAGGGTTTCGCTATAGACTTCCTTCCCGTTAAGGTCGGTTACCCGAACGGAAATTGGGCCCGTTGGTGCTTCGAAATTGATCGTGACCCGATCGGTTGAGGGGTTGGGGAAGGCTTGGAAATTGCTCAGGTTGAGCGTCGACTCGGGGACGGCGGTGGGGTCGACCTCCGGGGCCGTTGCGGGGCCGTCTTTTTTCTCCCGACGGATGATGAGCACTTTGCGTTGTCGCGATTGCTCCTCGGCTAGGGCTGCTTCGTCGCAGGCGGGAAAGGTGGCGGAGACGGTGTGCTGCTGCCCTTCCCGGAGAACGGTGAGGGTAAAGTCGTCGCCGGCGGCGCGTTTGTTGCGCTCGGCCAGGAGCTCGCGGTGGCTACGGACGCTGGTACCGTCGAATGCGATGATCACATCGCCCCGCTTTAGGTCGGTGGTGGCGGCGGGGGTGTCCTCGATAATGCCTCCGATGGCAATGCCTTCCGCCGCTCCGGATTTGCTGCTGAGGTTGAGGTTCACACCGATAAAAGGTCGGCAAGGATTCTTCCGATTCTCAAAAGTCCAGTTTTCCATGTTCCCGATATCCAGATCATCGCCGAAGTCAAAATCAAAGTCAAAGTCGAAATCAAAGTCTTCCCAATCGCCCCAACTGCGGTGGTCACCTCCCGAACGGTAAAGGCGATCCTCGCGACTTTTTAGCGTCACGGGGGTACGCATTTCCCGTTCCGCTCGCCGGTAAGCCAGCTCGACCTGATCGCCAACCTGATGCTGGCCCAAGGCCCCTCGGAGCTCCCGCAGGTTGCGAACCGACTCGCCCCCGATTGCCGTGATGACGTCTCCGGCCTGAATGCCCGCCGCTTCCGCCGCACTACCCGCGACTACCCGACTCACCACGAAGTCCTGCTGGTCGGCCGCCCCTCGTCTTTTCTTTTGACTCATCACTACGCCTAAAAAAGGACGCTGATCGGTCAGCTGGTAGTGGGCGCTGCCCTTGGCCGTGGAGTCGTCGAAGTGACGGATGTTGAGGGCTTCCAAACGCTCGCGAACGTCCTCGGGCAAGTCGCCTGCTCCCTCCCACTGGATGTCCACCTTTTCTCCGTTTTGATCCACGCCTTTGACCCTGATCTTTTTGTACCCATCATTGACCTCCACGTCGATGTTCAGGTCCTGCATGAGATCATCCACATCGATGTGTACCCCATTGCTGCCGTCTTTAGAAATGATGATGTTCGATTCTCCATCCCGCAGGATGTCCTCCGTATCGTTTTCGATGATCTCAATCACTTCGTTGCCTTGCTCATCGATTCGTTTGATGAGGATGGACGTGCGATTTCCCTCGGTAATGATGTGGTCGCCGCTCTGGTCCTGGTTTTGGGCGGAGAGGGGGCTGGTGGCGAGCAACAGTAGGGCGAGCATGGTACTGAGCAGCGGTCGGGATGGGGTGGATGTTCTTTTCATTGATAGAGGATTTTGATGGGTAATTGGCTTACTTTCGTTGTTCGATGCTGATGCTGAAGCTGTGGTCCCCTTGGCCGTCGCCACGGAAAAGGCGGAGGTATTTTTGGTGCAGGTCGGCGGACTGTCGCTTGCCGTTGACGCGAAGTTTTTTGAGGTCCAGGCGGAAGCTAAAGCTATCGTCGGGGCGGCGAATGAGGCCGTCCTCGAGCAAGTGCTGCTTTAGCTCTTCCATCTGTACCTCCCGCTGTCTGCGGACTTCTTTGCGGGCTTCTCGGGTAGCGCGTTCTGCTTTTTGGTAGGTATCCTTAGCCCGTGCCCGTAACTGTTCGAGCTCCGCCATACGTTCGTCGAGTTCGCCCTGGATCCGTTCGTTCCGACGCAGTAGTTTCGCGCGGTGGGCACGCAATTGTTCTTGTTGCTCTTCACTCAACTCTTGTTGGTATTCCCTGATGATTTCTTCGCGGGCTCGTTGGGCGCTGCGGAGTTGGGACTGTACCGCACGGATGCTTCGCCGAAGTTCTACGGGCGAGGGTAAGTTTTCATAAGTATAGGCATAGGCGGTGGGATCGGTGGGATCGGTGGGCTCGAGGATTTCAAAGCTGAAGCTGTCACCGAACTTGAGCAGGGAGTCGAGATCGTCAAAGCCTTCGATCTTAAATGCTTTTTCATCCCAGTTAAAGTCCTCGCCATCGGTCCACGAGAGGTCTTGGTCTTCGCCTTCGATGAGGTAAATTTCGTCTACATCATCGATTCGTTCCCCATTGAGAAAAATTGCGTCGTCCTCGATGTTGAGTTCTATAATTTCCTCGCCAGCTCCGCCGATGCTGATGATCTGGCTTTGTCCGTCCTCGGTAATGATTTTGATGCGCGTCCCGTCGGTTAACTCCGGCGGGCTTGGTGGTACCGGTGGGGCGGGTATTCCCGAAGGTACGGGCGGGGCCGGAGGAGCGGGTGGGGCGGGCGGAGCCGGGGGAGCGGGTACGCCATCCGTGGGCGGGGCTGGCTGGATATTGTTTT
>CALCCH010000467.1 GCA_937899855.1 uncultured Saprospirales bacterium
CGTGCGGCTTTTTGATGCTCATCGAGCCCTCCCCCACCGCCGCCGCGACGCGATTCATGGCACCCGAGCGGACATCCCCCACCGCAAAAATTCCCGGGATACAAGTCTCCAAAGCCATGGGCTCGCGACTCTCCCGCCAAGCCTTCTCGTAATTTGGATGCTGGACCACATCGCGCCCCGTCAGGAGAAAGCCCTTGTCACTGCGTAGCAATTGCTGGCCCAACCAGTCGGTATTGGGGCGGGTCCCGATAAATACAAAGACCGCGTCGGCTTTTTCCGTATAATGTGCCTCCTTCTGCTTGTCGTACAGCTTGAGTTGTTCGATGTGCTCTTCGCCACCGATTACTTCGTGAATTTCGGTGTAGCCCCGTACCTCGATGTTGTCAATGGCCTCAATCTGATCGATCAGATAGCTGCTCATCGTCGCCTGGAGATCGGGACGCCGTACCATGATGACGACCTCCTTGGCAAAGTTGGACAGGTAAACCGCCCCCAGGGCCGCCATAAATCACCCACCCACCATAAACACTCACTAGATGCTGCAGAAAATCACCACGGAAATGACCGCTCCGTAGTACACGGAAATCCCGGCCAGCGCATCCATCCCCTTGGCCGGATGGCGCCGGTAGGTCATCCCCGTAGCCAGGATGACGGCCTTGGAAATCAGGGTCTTCCCACTTTTGAGGTGCAGCTTTTTGTATTCTTCATCCAATTCCAGGCGGTCGACTTCGGCGGGCGATAAAAATTCTACCCCAAATTTTAGGGCCTGGGCGTAGGCTCGCCGGCTTAGTTCCATACCGCTAACTCCGTTGGGAAAACCCAGGTAGTTTTCAATCCGGGAGGAGGTACCCGCCTGCCCACCCGGCGCCATTTTCTCGATGATGGCCGTACGGAGCCCCTCCGAGCCACCGTAGACCGCAGCCGCCAGTCCCGCGGGGCCGGAGCCTACCACCACTACGTCGTACAATTCGTACTGGGCCTCCGCCTTCAGGCCAATGGCCAGAGCCACTTCCTGAATGGTGGTCTTGCGTAGGACCTGACCGTCTTCGAGAATCACTACCGGATAATCCGCCGTGGTCAGCTCGTTGAGTTGCAGGTAGGGCTCGGCCTCCCGCACCTGACTACGCGGGGCGATAAAGCGGTAAGGCACCAGCTTGCCGGAGAGGAATTCCTAGATTTCGTGAGTATGCGGATTATTTTGGTGGGCGATGAGTTTGAGCCCGCGGTAGCCCGCCTCCCGGTTGGCGGTGTACTCGTCGAGCAGTTCGTCCACCACGGGATAGAGTTTTTCCTCGGGTGGGTTCCAGGGTTTGGTGAGGTAGTAGTCCAACTGTACCTCATTGATGGCCTTGATGGCGGCATCTACCTCGGAGTAGGCGGTCAGCAGCGCGCGTTTGGCGAGGGGAAAAATGGTTTTGGCCCGTTTTAAAAATTCAACACCGTTCATTTCCGGCATCCGCTGGTCGGATAAAAACAGGGCCACCTCTTCGCCCCGATTTCTCAATTCGGGTAGGGCATCTAGCGCCTCTTGGGCGGAGTCTACCGAGATGATGCGGTAGGACTTGCGGTAGCGGTTGCGCAGGTCTCCCTTAATGGATTTGAGTACCTGTGGATCGTCGTCCACGGAGAAGATGATTGGTTTTTTGTCTGCCATTTTGGGTCACTTGATCCCGTCGGAGGACGGGCTAAATCAGAAATTTTACGATAAAAACAGTACGTCCTGGTTGGGATTGCATGCGGATGCTCGCCCGGTGACGCTGTACGATTTTTTTGACCATGTCCAGGCCCATCCCCGTTCCTTCCCCCACGCCCTTGGTCGCAAAAATCGGTTCCCAAATGCGATTCTGGAGGTCCTCCGGTATGCCGGGTCCGTTGTCCTCAATGTCTACGCAAAGGTAATCGCGATCGGCGTAGGTGCTGACGGTGATTTTTCCGCCCTGGGGCAGGGCATCAATGGCGTTGGCAATCAAATTGGTCCAGATCTGGTTGAGCTCCCCCGGATTGGCCGAAATTTGGGGCAAATCCTCCAAGAATTGCTTATCGACCTGAATTTGCTTTTGCTTGATCCGGTGGCCCAAAATGTTGAGCGTGGTCCGCAGGCCGTCTTGGACGTTGATGTGGGTTTTGCCACTCCCCTGATCCATGTGGCTGTACTTTTTGACCGATTGGACCAAATTGGCGATGCGACTACTGGCTTCCTTGATTTCCACCACCAGCGTTTCCACCGACAGGCGATTGTCCAACCAGCGAAAGACGGGCTGCAATTTGGCACTTTCCTCCAGCACGGTCTTCATCTGGTCCAGATCGTCCTCGGTAAAATTGTAGTCGGTAAAGGTCTCGGCGATCTCATCGGCATTTTCCACGTCGTGATCTTCCAACCAATCGGTCAGCTCGTCGAGGCGATCCTGGCGCTCCAGTAGGGAAAAATCAACGGGATGCTCCTCGCGCTCGGCAATTTTGTTGAACATGACGTCGTTGACCCCATCGGTTTGTTCTTCGTTGATATTGAGCCGCATGACCGATTTGAAATTGGCCGGGGTTTCCCCCATCTTTTGGTAGAGGATTTCTGCCGAGCGGACCATGGCCGAAGCGGGATTATTGAGCTCGTGCGCCAGACCCGCGCTGATTTTACCCAGGGCCTTGAGTTTCTCATCTTGGAATTGGGTCTGGCTGATGTCGCGAATGCGATCGCTCATCACTGCCACCAGGGCCTGGGTCATGGCGTAACTCACCCCCACCATCTCCACAAAGTGGGACCGATGGAGTCGCAAAAGGGTCAGCTCTTCCACCGCCCGACCGAAAGCACCGGTTACTTTGCCCCGAGAAAAGGGCAGGTTGCCGGTGATGTCGCCCGTTTCGTAGAGAAAAATCTCCTGACGACCATTTTCGGTATCCAAAAAGATATCCATGATGCCACCGAGGAGAAGGAGCATTTCTTCGGTAGGATCACCGGGTTTAAAGATAAAGGAGCCTTTGGCGTGGGTAGTAATTTCTCCCTTTTCGATCAGCCAGTCGAAAGCAGCTTCTTCGACTTGGTTAAAATTGGGGAGTTCACGTAGAAAGGTTTTTACTTCGGAGGGGGACATGTTTTTTATTTTTCAGTCGATTCGTAAGCGCGCAATTCCTCCAGACTCACCGTCTCCAGCGCCTTGGCGTGGCAGCTTTCCAAAACGACCGGTGGCGCCACCCCCGCCTGCATCGCCTCCTTCCAACGGGAGACGCACAGACACCATTTGTCACCCGCCACGAGCCCGGGAAAACCGTATTCCGGGCGGGGCGTCGACAGGTCGTTGCCACACTGGGAGGTGTGTTGCAAAAAAGCGTCGGTCATCACGGCACAAACCACGTGGACGCCCAAATCACGAGCATCCGTATTGCAGTAACCATCGCGGTACCAACCCGTCCGGGGTTCGAGACAACAGGCTTGCAAAGGCTTACCCAGCACGTTGAGCGCGGGAGCAGCTTGATTTTTCATGGCAATTGAGTTAGAGCGGTTTGGAAAAAATGCAATCAATAGAAGCAGACCAAGACAACCCGAGAGGTAGTAGCTGAATTTCATGAGCAGTGTCTTTATCAATGAAATTCATTTTCTCCCGAAATGTTCATGCCCACCGCTAATTGACGAGCCGACGGCCCTTTTTGTAGCGAATCACCCGCGCCTCTGGGTAGCGTTGCGAAATGATGCTGGTCAAAAACTGGTTGGCATCACGCCAGTCGGTAAAATCGCCCATCAGGTAGGCGTAGGCCCCATCCTTACGTTGCTCCACGCTGAGATTGCCGTGCTTGGCAAAAATTTCGTGGCTGCCGGGCAATTCGTAGGGGGCGACAAAAAATTCGACCCGGTAGCCGGTATAGTCCGCGGGCAGCTTGGTGGCGTGCCGACCGGAGGTGGTGGGTCCTACCTCGGGCAAGCCAGAAATGATGCGGGAATTGGGCTCGGTGCCCGTCGTGGTGGTATTGCGCTTGTTGGGGCTGGTTCGGGTAGCGGGGCGGGGCGTCGTCCCCCGATTGTTCGGAGAGTTGATGCGCCGGGTGGTACCATCGTCGTAGCCCGTGGGGGTCGGATCGGCTTCTTGAGCCAACAGTTCGGTGAGGGTTTGGGCTTCGTTGGCAGCGGGCGGGTTGGTGGGGCGGGTATTGGGGCGTGGCGTAGCGGAAGGCTGGCGCGTGGATCGGGCTGGTCCCTCCAGCTCGTACTGACGCGGCTGCCCCCCCATCGTCTGTCCCTGTCCCGCCGCGGCCCGTCGCCACTGCTCGCGATCGCGGCGCTGTTTTTCCAGCGCCCGTTGGAGCGATTCGGGCAGCGCCTCCCCTTCCACCACCTCAATCACCTCTCCCTCCTCCAAATTGGCTAGCTGAGCCGCAAAACGTTCCTCCTCGATGATCTGGGCCAGACTGAGCTCGGCGTAGGGATCCTCGGTGAGAAAGCCGACGATTTTTAGCTCCGTCCGGCGGTTTTCTTGGTGTTTGCTATCGCGGCATTTGACCCCATCGGCACAATCGTTGAGCAATTGGGTTTCGCCGTAGCCCTTGGCCTGGATGCGGTAGGGCTCGATGGTGCTGTTGGTGAGGAGGTAATCCACAGCGGATTGGGCGCGCTTTTCCGAGAGGGCGAGGTTGTACGCCCCCCGGCCCCGCGAATCGGTGTGCGAGCCCAGCTCGACGATCATGGAGGGGTTGGTTTGGAGTACGTTGATCAATTTGTCCAATTCGGGCTTGGCGTCCCCGCGGATGTCGGCCGCGTCGTAATCGTAATAGATGCGGTCCAGTTGAATGCCTTTGCCCACATCGGCCGCTTGCAGCTCGACATTGGCCAGGAGGGTCCCCATGGCGTGGCCTTCGGTCAGTACATCGGAGGGGCGAACACTACCCACCCCTTCAAAACAGAGGATGCAGCCCTCGACGTTGACGTAGGCTTCGAGCCACTTGCTGAAAAAACCCTGCTTGCGAATCAGGACCGTATAGTGGTTGCCTTCTTTGAAATGGGTCTTAAAGGTAGGCTTGGGATGTTCCTCCAGGGTCAGGACTTGTTCCCGAGTGGTATTGTTGTACACTTCAATTCGGGCCTTGGTGATGGCCTTGGTGGGTGCCGCCTGATCACTGCTTTTCTCGGCCAGGGTGACGTCGAAAATGTAACCCGGCTGTCGGGTCATTTCGACCCGGGTAAAGATTTTTTGGCCCGGCCCCTTTCCCACCGTTGAAATCGTACGGACCACCCGGGCGAAGAGGTCTTTGGTGATCTCCAAGCGAAAATTCCGACCCACGGGAACCTGAGCGGTAAATACGCCATTGGAGTTGGTAACAGTTTCCGCTGCGATGGATTGGCTGATTGTATCAATTAGAGTAACTTTGGCCGCGTTGAGGTACCCGCGGTTGCCCGCTTCGAAGACGTAGCCCTCGATGTTTACCGACTGGGCGATCAGCCAGTGGGTACTGAGCAACAAGCCGATGATGGTCCAGGTGTAGCGTTTTCTCATGATCTGCGTTTTTTGATTGGCAATACTCTCCGCAAAAATGCACGCTGTGGCGAACATAATCAAATTCCGGGCAAGAAAGCTGGGGAATAGGACCGTCTGCGGGAGTTGTAACACAAAGTTAACCATAATTTAGCCTTATGAAAATCGTTTTTATGGGGACGCCCGAATTTGCCGTCCCCTCCTTGGCCCTCCTCCAAGAAAGCGGCTACGACATCGTCGGGGTGATTACCGCTACCGACAAACGCGGCGGACGCGGGGGCAAGCAATTGCTCCAGTCGGCGGTCAAACAGTATGCGCTGGAGGCGGGATTGCCCATTCTACAACCCAAAAACCTCAAGTCGCCCGACTTCCAGGCCGAGCTGCGGGCCCTCGGCGCCGACCTACAGGTAGTGGTGGCCTTCCGCATGCTCCCCAGGGCGGTTTGGGACATGCCGCCCCTGGGCACCATGAACCTCCACGGCTCGCTCTTGCCCCAATACCGCGGAGCCGCTCCCATCCACTGGGCCGTTATCAATGGAGAGACCGAAACCGGTGCCACCACCTTTTTGCTCAAACACGAAATCGATACGGGCGATATGCTGCTCCAGGACCGGCTCCCCATCGGCCCGGAAGAAACCACCGGCGAAGTCTACGAGCGACTGCGCCACCTGGGCGCCCGATTGGTACTCCGCAGCGTTCAGCAAATTGAATCGAACGATTATACCCTCATCCCACAAGACGCTACCCAGGCGACCAAGGCCCCCAAAATCCACACCGAGACCTGCGAGATCGATTTCGACCGGACGACCGAAGCGGTACACAACTTTATCCGCGGCCTCAGTCCCTTTCCCGTCGCCTGGACTACCCTGGACGGTAAAAAGCTCAAGATTTACCGGGCCCAAAAGGAGGTCAGCAAACACGACCACCCGCCGGGAAGCTGGCACAGCGACTACAAACGCAGCTTTAAGTTTGCCACTCGGGATGGCTTTATCCACCTCCTGGATTTGCAACTGCAGGGGAGGAAGCGAATGGGGGTGGTAGATTTTCTAAATGGATTTAAGCGGGATTGATGCCACTTGGCTATTTTTGTTTATTTTGCCATTGTTTAGTCCAATAACAACAAATAAAAGATTCCCGAATATGGCCGATCAATACGTCAGCGTCCGCAACCTCCGCTTTTTACTCCACGAGGTCTTCAAGGTAAGCGAGCTCAGCCGCTTCGAGCATTACGAGCACTACGATCGCGAGGCCGCCGATATGACCATCGACGCGTCCAAGCAACTCAGCGACAAACTCCTCTTTCCCATTCTCACCGAGATGGACCGCAACAAGGCCTATTTCTCCGAAGGCAGCGTCAAGGTACACCCCAAACTCCGATCGGTCATCAAGAATATTGCGGAGGGGGGATGGATTTCGGCTCACAATACCTTTGAGCAGGGCGGCCAGCAGATGCCGCTCACCCTACTCAATGCCGCCCTCTTCATCATGTACGCCGCCAACGGCAACGCCGCCGCCTACGCTTTCCTGACCCAGGGAGCGGCCAATTTGCTACAAAGCTTTGGCTCGGAAGAACTCAAATCGGCCTTCATCCCCAAGATGTACTCGGGGGATTGGCAGGGAACGATGGCCCTCACCGAACCCCAAGCCGGTAGCTCCCTCTACGTCCTACTGTCGACCGCCGAACCGACCGAAGAAGGCCATTACAAAATCACGGGACAAAAAATCTACATCTCCGGTGGCGATCACGAAGCCGTCGACAATGTTGTCCACCTCCTGCTGGCCCGCATCAAGGGAGCACCGGCCGGTACCAAGGGCATTTCACTTTTCGTGGTCCCCAAACTGCGGGAAGAAAACGGTGCGCTGGTCTCTAACGACGTCAGTACCGCCGGCATTTACGGAAAGATGGGCCAAAAAGGCTACGTCGCCGCCCACCTCATGCTCGGGGAAGGCAGCGACTGCCGGGGCTACCTCGTGGGGCAGCCCCACATGGGACTGCGCTACATGTTCCAGATGATGAACGAGGCGCGCATCGGCACCGGACTTATGGCGGCCGCCACGGCCTCCGGTGCCTATTACGCTTCGCTCCAGTACACCCAAGAACGCGCCCAGGGACGGCCACCCTCCAGCAAGGACTTGACCCAACCTCCCGTACTCATTATCGAGCACGCCGACGTCCGTCGGATGCTTCTTTTCCAAAAGGCCGTCGTGGAAGGCAGCAAGTCGCTGCTGTTACAGTGCAGCTACTACGCCGATTTGGAGATGGTGGCCAGCGGGGAGGACAAACAAAAGGCGCACCTGTTGCTCGAACTGCTGACCCCCATCGCCAAGTCCTACCCCGCCGAGATGGGGATCCGCTCGGTCAGTGAGGGGATGCAATGCCTGGGCGGGGCCGGGTATTGCGATGATTTCCCGCTGGAGCAGTACTACCGCGACATCCGGGTCAATTCCATTTACGAGGGCACCACGACCATCCACGGCATGGACCTGCTGGGCCGCAAGGTGTTGATGCAGGACGGACGGGCGATGAAGTTGTTTGCTGCGGAAGTGGAAAAAGTGATTCAGGAGGCGCTAAAGGAAGAAGCACTCCGACCCTTTGCCGGCAAATTGGGTCAGGCGATCAAGGATTTGGGCAAGACGACCTATCACCTCGTAGGACTGGCTCAGCAGGAGAGCCCGGAGGTCTTTTTGGCCGATGCCACCCTCTACCTCGACTTTTTCAGCCTGGTAACCATCGGTTGGCAATGGCTCCTCCAGGGCGTTCACGCCCAGCGGGGGCTGGCGACGGCGACGGCCGATTACGACCGCCATTTTTACGTAGGATAATTAA
>CALCCH010000468.1 GCA_937899855.1 uncultured Saprospirales bacterium
CCAAAGACATCAACCACGGCCGCTGGGGCGCCCTCTTCGCCGGTCTGCTCAAACTGCCCGAGAACTTATTTATGGTCCTACCCGGTACCTTCGCCATCATCCTCTATTCCAACATGGACCTGAGTAACCTCAACTATACCCTCAACGACGGCTCGATCTGTCGGGTCCTCAAGGATTGTCCGAATATGACCTATCCGGTACTGCTCTTCGACCTGCTGCCCGCCGGTATGCTCGGCCTGGTGCTCGCCGGCCTCCTGGCGGCCATGATGAGTTCGGTATCGGCCACCTTCAACTCGGCCTCCACCCTGATTACGATGGATTTTGTCCGCAAGGCTCGGCCCAATCTCACCAGCGACCAATTGGTCCGCATCGGTCAGATCGCCACCCTGGTCCTGGTAGTGCTCGCCTCGCTCTGGGCGCCGCAGATCGAACGCTTTGGCTCGCTCTTTAGATACCTCCAGTTGGTGTTGGCCTTTATCTGCCCTCCCGTCGTGGCCGTCTTTATCCTCGGCCTCTTCTGGCGACGGGCCAATTCCGAAGGTTCCTTCTACAGCCTGCTCGTTGGCTTTTTCATCGCCCTCGGCATTCTGTTCAACGAGGCTTACGGATGGTCGCCAGCCGTTACGGAAATCCACTTTTTGCACAAGGCCTTTTACCTCTTCGTCATCTGCGCCCTGGTACACATCTTCATCAGCATAGCCACCCCCGAGCCGGAAGCGACCTTCCAACGCGCCGCCACCACGGACGATGTCATCGACCTGGAGGACGTCACCCGGGAAGGACAACTCATCGAAGATCGACTCGACCGCTACATCTGGACCAGCGACATCTTTACCCGGGAGACCGAAGAACTCAAATCGGTGGTTTGGTACAAAAACTACCGTATCCTGGCCATTGGCCTGCTCATTCTGACGGCTTTGCTGGTGGGTTCCTTCTGGTAAGGAAAATGGGCTCCCGCGGGGCAGGTTACTAGCGGCTCAATTCGTCGCGAAGCATCGCCATCCCGTGGTAGGTACTGCCCAAATCCCGAGCGCGATCGAGGTGCTGTAGCGCCCGATCGCGCTCTTGTTTTTGTTGGTAATAAAAGGCCAGGTGGAGATGGACCAGGGCCGATTCGGGATCGAGGGCGTGGGCGTGATCCAGCTGGGTTTTGGCTTCGGGGAGGGCTTGACGACGCAGTAGGGCCAGCCCCCAATAGGCGTGGAGCTCGGCCGAGCGGGCGCCGTTGTGGTGGGCGCGCTCGAAATCTTGGAGGGCTTCGGCATGGTCCCCAGCTTGGAGGTGGGTGAGTCCGCGTTGGAAGCGCAAACGGGGATTTTTAAAGTCGATGTACAGGGCTTGGTTGTAAAAGTGAATGGCTTGGGCGTACTGTCCCTTTTGTTGGTAGGCGGCGGCCACGAGGCCCTGGTCTTCGGGGCGGAGGGGATGTTGTTCCATCAGCTCGACCAGGCTGCGGAGGACCTGGTCGGGTTCCCGATTGTTCCAGTAGGTTTGGGCCAGCAGGTGGTACAATTCGCGATCGGTATGGCCAGCTTTGAGGACTTGCTGGAGCAGGGGAATGGCGGCGGCGTAATTGGCTTCGTCGAGGTGTTGGAGGGCTTGGGTGTAGGCGGGGGGATAGTGGGCGCTGCGCCAGAGCTGCCGCAGTTGGTAGCCGTCGTTGTAACACAGGCTGCCGTCGAACATGGGCAGGGGGCGGTGGTGGGGAATGATGTTGACAAAGAAGTCCCAGATGGCGGAGAGGACGAAAAAGGCCAGGAAAAATATGGCGCCGGCTTCCAGATCATTGACCCCGATAAACAGCAGCAGGACGCTACCAAAAATCAAACTGAACAGGGGCCCACCCAGTACGATCAGCAGTTGGTCGAGCAAACGCGGCACGCCCGTGTGTACGCAGACCCCCAGGTTCCAATCGGTGATGTTCCATTTGAAAAACAAGTGCAAGCGCCCCAGCCGCCAGGTCGTACTCCCCGCCTCGTCGCCGTAGGATCCCACAAAGACCTTGACTGGCCCCCGGCTCAGCCACAAAGCGGGAATGGCGTGCCCCAGTTCGTGCAGCGTGGTGGTCACCATCCGCGAACTGAGGATGACCAATACACCCAAAATAAAATAGCCTAAACTAAGCCATACCGACATCGCTAATTCGCTTTATTTTTCCTGCCAAGGTAAACATTTCCCTCCGTATTCTCCCAGCCCGCTACGGTGCTCCGCGCTACGCCATTTTTATTGTACTCCCCCAAAGTGGTCCCGCTCCAAAATCAAAAATCCATCATCCATCACGTTTCCCGCAAAGATCAGATTGCCCCAAACCGCCGCTACGCTCGAAGCCGACATCCGTTCTCCTTTGCTGACAAATACCTTTTCTACGGCGTAGTCGCCTTCCCCTGCGTAGGTCACTTTGATGATCTCGGAGGGCGAGGTCTCTTTTTTACCCTTTGCGTAGGCATTAAACCACAAAAGGTTGGGATGCGCCCCCATCCATAGATTTCCAGCTTGGTCAAACTCAATATTATCCACGCCGGTACCGCAGGATATATTTTCAACAAAGGAAAGGGAGCCATTCTCTTTTACGGCGTATACTTTTACCAGAAAATGTCTGGGGGAAGCCACGTACAGCAGGTTTCGCGCCCGGTCATAATTAATCCCACTGGCATAAGCGATTCCCCGGGCGACCTCTCGGTATTCCCCCTCCGAAAAATGGACCACATACGAAACGGCGAGGCCCAAATACTCCTCGGCCAATTTGCCCATGCCCTGCGTATATCCGTGGTCATTGGTAAAGTAAAACTGATTGTCGCCGACCAACACCAGGTCATTGGGGCGCACCATGGAGGGATGCGTCAAGGTCCGAACGTGCCTTAAGGTCTGATTGTCCAGTTCAAATACTTCAATGGAATGGCCCTCGTCAGTGTGGTTGATGGCCATGACCTGATAAGTACTGTCTTTCTTGTAATACGAAATGCCGTGTGGCGCAAAGGGGATTTCCAAATCAGCCGTTAAGGGAATGGGTTGGTAGTCGTTGGCGCGTAAATCAATCCGATACAAGCCGCCTCGCTCCTCTTCCGTCGGTGGGTAAACCAGTCTGTTGGTGGAAGAAATCAGTACAAAACTATCCACCCGACTGATCGTCATATCTTCCGCTCCCTTAAGAGCGATTTCCTGAAGTACCTTTCCGGCAAATTTGGGATCAACGGTTCTAAAAAAACCAGTCGATGCCAACACGTATCCGACGTAGAGGAGGAGCAGCGGGAGACCCAATAGTAAAATTCGTTTGAAGACAGGCATAAGGTGATTTTCACGTAGCGTTCAACATTCGGGAAAGCTTCCCTCACAACATACCCATCAATAATGATTTTACATAATTCTACAACAGGAATTACCCTC
>CALCCH010000469.1 GCA_937899855.1 uncultured Saprospirales bacterium
CGTGGAGCCCCAGGAGGGTGGCGGCCGTTCCCATGTTGACGGCGATTTCGAGGTAATCGGCGCTGTTGAAACGGCAGAGGGTTTCGCCCACGGGGACTTCGGAATAGTGTTGACTGAGGCGGGTGATGGGGTGTTTGCGTTTGAAGTACAGGGCAAAGTTGCGCTGTTGTCCGATCCGTTCGAAGAGTTCGCGGTTGATATTGAGGATGGCGTTTTCGTAGTTGTCGATGTGGATGATGGAACCACGAATCTGGGTGGGGCTGATCACGGGTTGCAGGCTGATGCGCTCTTCGATTCGGGCGATGGGAATACCGATCTCGTTAAAGGGTTTTTCGGCCGCAAAGTGCTGGATGACGGTGGCAAAGACTTCGCTGTCGGGGAAAGGGGCGGCTGGATCGTAGTCGGTCTCGTAGATGTCGCGGGTGATTTCCCCAAAGGCCAGGGCAAAGAGGCCATTGTCGGGCCCGACAAAATAATGCTCGTCGTAGCGGAAGGCCAAAAAGGTCCGATCCGTTACCGGGGCATTGTTGACGCTGACCAGGTGAATGGTCCCGGGGGGAAAATGAGCGTAGGCATTTTTTAGCATAAAAGCGCCCTGAACTATGTCAAAAGTTTTGATGTTATGGCTGATGTCGACGATCGACAGATCGCGGACCCGACGCAGTAGGGCGCCTTTCATCGCCGCCACGTAGTAGTCGCGGAGGCCAAAATCGGTAGTAAGCGTGACGATCGGCATGGCGTTTGGCGGTTTTACTCAAAAAAATTAATCATCTTTTGCCCGCCGATGTGGCGGGGGTAAGAGACGAAAATCTTAATTTTACTGTAAAAATAAGATTTGTTCCATTTAATTAATCCAAAAAGATCCTAGCTGTTGAATGAGATTATCCTGACGATTGAGGGTATTGACCCCGTCGAACTGTACGGCGAGAAGAACGTCAAACTCAATCTGCTCCGCAAAGCCTTTCCCGAGGTAACGATCACTTCCCGGGGCAACAACATGAAGTTGGTCGGCAACAAAGCCGAAACCCAATCCGTCCGCAACAAGGTAGAAATGATGGTCAATATGCTGCGCGAACACCAGGAATTGACCATCCAAAACGTAGAGGACATGCTCAACGGGAACAATCCCCTGGAGCACCGCCTGAGCAGTGGGTCGAGCAACACCACCCTGCTGCACGGCCGCAATGGCAAACCCATCAAAGCCAAAACCCGCAACCAGAAAAAACTCATTGAGATTTCGGAGACCAACGACATCGTCTTCGCCCTCGGCCCCGCCGGAACCGGTAAAACCTACACCGCCGTAGCCCTCGCCGTCCGCGCCCTCAAAAACCGCCTGGTCAAGAAGATCATTCTCACCCGCCCCGCCGTCGAAGCGGGCGAAAGCCTTGGGTTCCTCCCCGGCGACCTCAAAGACAAGGTCGACCCCTACCTCCGCCCCCTTTACGATGCCCTCGACGACATGTTGCCGACCGAGAAGCTGAATTACTTCATGACCAACCGTACCATCGAAGTGGCCCCCCTGGCCTTTATGCGGGGCCGAACCCTCGACAATGCCTTCATCATCCTGGACGAGGCACAAAACGCCACCACCCTCCAGCTAAAGATGTTCCTCACCCGCCTCGGGCCCTCGGCCAAGGCCATCATCACCGGTGACCTATCGCAGGTGGATTTGCCCCACAACCAAAAATCCGGCCTCCGGCGCTCGCTCGATATCCTCGGCACGGTCGACGGTATCGGCATCATCAACCTCACCGCTGACGATGTGGTCCGCCACCGCCTCGTCAAGGAGATCATTCTGGCTTACAACCGCTCCGATCAGGAGTACGAAGCCAAACGCGAAGCCGAACGTCAGCAGCGGCGCGAACGACGCGAACGAGAACAAAAAGCCAGACCGCCCAAGTCGGAAGAAGAATAGCTCCATTTCCATGACCTACGCCATCAGCAAAGCCGATCGACAGCTGAAGGGGCGAATCGCCCTCGACGGCTCCAAGAGCATCAGCAATCGCGCCCTCATCATCCGGGCCCTATCTGGTCAACACTTTGACGTCGACTACCTGTCGACCTCCAAAGACACCACAACCCTACTGGCCCTACTCCAACACGAGGGCGAGGTCTACGACACCGGCGCCGCGGGAACGACCTTTCGCTTCCTCACCGCCTACCTGGCCCTGCAGGAAGGGAGTCAGGTACTCACCGGATCCGAACGGATGAAACAGCGCCCCATCGGCGTGCTAGTAGAGGCCCTGCGCCAATTGGGCGCCTCGATTGAATACCTCGAAGAGGAGGGCTACCCCCCCCTACGTATCCATGCGCCCCAATTGGGCGATGCCGCGCAGCTCCGCATCTCGGCGGGTACGAGTAGCCAGTTTATCTCCGCCCTGCTGATGATCGCCCCGATGCTGCCCCGGGGCTTGCGCCTCGAATTGGAGGGCACCATCGTCTCGCGACCCTACATCGAGATGACCCTGGCCCTGATGGCCCATTTCGGGGTCGAACACGCGTGGGAAGGCGCGCGCATCGACGTGGCTCCACAGCGCTACCGGGCCAAGCCTTTTCGCGTCGAAGCCGACTGGTCGGCCGCTTCCTACCACTACGCGCTGGCCGCACTGGCCGACGAGGTGGAACTCCAACTGGATGGCCTCCACGAACAAAGCCTCCAGGGCGATTCGGTACTGCCTACGATGATGGAAAATTTTGGCATCCAAAGCACCTTCAACGACAGCGGCGTACAGCTCCGCAAAACGACCGCTCCAAAGCCCTTTTTCGAATGGGATTTTATCCGTTGCCCCGACATCGCCCAGAGTTTGGCGGTGGTCTGCGCCGGTACGGGGGTATCGGGGCTGTTCAGTGGGCTGGATACCTTGAGCATCAAGGAAACCGACCGGATTGCCGCGCTCAAGCAGGAGCTCGCCAAGGTACAGGCCTCCTTCGTACGCCTCCCCGACCGCTTCGCCCAACGCTCCGACAAGACCTATTATATGGTGGAAAGCCAGGCCCAAGTCGACCATCCCACCTTCGCTACCTACGAAGCCCACCGCATGGCCATGGCCTTTGCCCCCCTGGCTCTGCGCGGACCCATCCGCGTGGAAGATCCCGGGGTCGTCGTCAAATCCTATCCTCAATTTTGGAATGACCTCCAGCAGCTGGGTTTTACCATTGAAGAGATCACCTAAATAAAAAACGCCCGTACCTCTCGGGTAACGGGCGCCTGGACAGAAAAATCGGTTCACTATCTCACGGGACTACGTAGCCTTTGGGGCGGACACCGTCCGAAGCGAAGGAACCGCTTAGCGGATGGGTGGCCTAGTTCTAAAGATGGAGCAGATTCACCGATGGGTATTTGTAATACACAACCTACTGTACGGTAATGCGGTATTGCGGGGTGGGATTCAGGGGGCAGAAGTAAACGTATTCTCCCTTGGCGAGACTGACGGTTTGGGATTTTGCGGAGCTGCCATCTTTGACCGGTGCTTGGACGTAAGCGTTTTTAATGTGATGTTCGGGATCGGTCTGGCCTTTGGGAGCCAGGACGAAGCCCACCTCGTGATCGACGCCGTTGTTGGAAATTTCAAAAACGTAATCGCCTTCGGCCAGGGTCAGGCTTTGGATGGTAAAAGCTCCTTCGGTTTGCTCGAGTTGAATCGTCTTGGCGCTCTGGGCGTTTACGGTGGCACTGCCCAGGGCAAATACAAAGAACAGCGTAGCAATCAGTAAATTTTTCATGAGTATCTTTTTGACTTTGGTTGATAATGTATGTCGTGAAGTGTCGGTACAAAGATGCGGACCTTGGGGCCCACTTCACTGGTCTTTTTTTCCCGACCACTGGACCAATTTTCCTTTCCCCCCTCAGCGCCCCGCATTGCCACACCAAAAGGGCCAGCAAGAAATCATCCTGCTGGCCAACTTAGCAATACAACAAACTTAGATTCCAAAGCCCCCTAGTAGGGAGTCCGAAACCGGATCAACTACTCCACCACAAACTTCTTCACTTGTAGCTGATCGGCCATCTCAATCTGGAGGAGGTAGAGACCCGGCGTTTGGTGCTCCAATTCGAGGATGATCTGATCGGCCTGAGCGCCACGGTACTCCGCTTGGTAGACCACCTGGCCCACGGCGTTGTAGACGCGCAGTTGAATCGGCGTATCCGCCACCAGGCGCTCCTGGGCCTCCAGATAGAGCAGGCCCCGGCTGGGGTTGGGATACAAGCGCCACTCGGTAGCCTTGTCATCCAAGGAGTTCAAGGTCGCGGGCCGACGGCGACTGTTCAGACAGGGATCCGTCGTTCCACAGCTGCCCAAATGGTGCCCCTGTTCCAGGTGAGCAACTACCTGCGCTGGCTCCAGACACAGCTGGATGGGCTCGCCCAGATCCGAAATCTAGCAGACGAGTACGCGGGGGGAACGCCGCGGTCCGCAAACCACGTTGATGACGTGGACCGTAAATTCCTGCGTCAGCGAACAACCCGTCGCATCCGTAACGGTAACGGTGTAAGTGGTCGTAGTGGTGGGGCACACCTGGATGCTGTTGGTCGTCTCGCCGGTACTCCAGCTCACGGTGTAAGGCGCCAGTCCACCACTGGGGTAGATACTCAGGTCGGTACAGGACATGGGTTCGTAACCGTGGTAAACGGTTTCGCAGGTCGACGTGGGGTTGATGGCCAGCGGCGCGGTGATGATCAGGTTACTGACCACGTTGGTAGCCACGGGAGGGTTGCTGTCGAAGAAAATGTTGGCATCGTTGGTGACGGTGGTTTGGTTCGGAACGTTGGCCAGGGGCTGGATGCGGTATTTGAACCAAGCACCCGCGTTGGGGGCCAAGTTGATGCCAGTGTAGGTGACTTCCAGCAAGCCACTGGGCGAAATGCTGGTTTGAGAAACGGGGTGGCTGCTCCCAATCACCTGGAAGGTCGTCCAGTCCAAGTCGCCATCCAATTGGTCCTCAATACGGACGTCGAAAGCGGGGCTTTGTCCGATGTTGGAGAAATGGATGGTATAGGTCAGCGGTTCGTTGTCGACCACTCCGAGGTCGCCACAGCCCGCGGGAAAGACCAGCTTATAGTTGGGATCGCAGGAGCAGGTATCGTTGTAAGCCACCCCATCGACGGCCGTACTCGGGAGGCTATCGCAAGTGTAGTTGGCCGAGGCCGTCGCCAGTACGGGCAGTACGAAACCCGATCCAAATTCCACCTGGACACAGGCCGTGTAGCACTCCCCGGAACCCAACTGCGAACCCGTAGGCAGGGTCCAGGTCAGGACATTGCCGGGGTTGATACTGATGGTGCTGCCGATGGGACTTTGGGTATTGCAATCCGTCAAATCGGGCAGGGGTAAGACGGGCGAGGCATTGGGGGGCAGGGCGAGTTCGAATACGTTGACATCGATGGCGCTACAGCCTTCGTTGCTGAATTCGACGCAGTAGTCCCAGAGGAAATTCTCACAAGGCGTATTGATGAAGGGGCAGGTCTGTCCGGTCAAATTTCCGGCAAAACTACCAATCAAGTTCACCTGTAATTCGCAGCTGTCGGCCACCAGAATATCGGGGATGGAGCCACTGCTGGGTTGGTAACCAATGATGGGACCCGATCCACAGTTGGTGGCGTAATTGCCCGCCGGCAGCAGAATATCGTAGCTGAGGCCACCGAGTGGTAGCCACTGGCCGTAGAAACCGGTATTGTCGGTCGGTACGGAGTAAATGGTGCCGGAGGGCTGGGCTACGATGTTGACGTTGGCTCCGGCGAGTGGGGCGCCAATTCCACAGTTGTCCTCACAAAATACGTTACCCGACAGGTAAACCGCCTCGTCCTGACAAGCACTCAGGTAGACCGTGGTGGTATTGCTGATCTGATTCGCCGTAACGAAGTCGATACAGCAGTCGCCGTTCAGGTCGCCCGCCATCACGTCGGTCGGTCGAAAGACCCCCGGGAAGTCGATAAACGAATTGAAACCTCCCGCAGCATTATTGAGGAAAACCCTTACGAAATAGGGCGCCGTATGTACCGCCACCAGGATGTCCTGATGCCCATCGTTGTTCATATCGCGAACGTCGATGCCGACGGGTTGTCCACCCGTGGGGTAGCGGGCCCAAACGGGATTGGTGTTGTTGAGGTCAACGTTGACGATCAGTTCCGACGTCAACTGCATGGCCGCGATCATTTCCACCCCGGCTTGCCCATCGAGTTCGGCGAACTGGATGCCGCGGGGCCAGGTGCCCGCACCGGTATTGTAGGCGCGTTCGTTGCCCGGGCCGTTGGCAAAGACCCCATTCCCCTGGTTGAGGAAAACGTGTAGGTCATTGCTTCCCCCTCCGACTCCAAACGCGATGTCCGGTCCGTTGAGGCCATCCACATCCACAATTTTTATCTCCCAATAACTGATGGTGCTCGGCGCACTGAGGACGATGGGCGCGGTGAATACCCCAGCGACGTTGTCGTAAACGTAGACTTCATTGGTAGCACCATTGGCCACGGCCAACTCGGGGAAATTGTCGCCATCAAAATCGAAAAGCGCGGGTTCGCTGATAAAGCCCGGCGCCACTAAATTGATAGCGGGGAGGGGCGTCAGGTTAAACGTACCGGGCGTACTGGTATTGATCCAAACGTCGATGGTACCACCGCTGACCGAGATGATGTCCGGCTGGCCATCGTTGTTGACGTCGGCGTAGGCCAAGGCTTCGCTTCCCCCATTGGCGGGCGTCAAGTCGATCGCGTCGGTGGGGAAGTTCGTTCCAAACTGACCATTCCCCAATCCCAGTTGGGCTCGGATTCCCGAACCGTTACTCAACAGATCGAGGACGTTGTCCTGATCGATGTCCCACAGGTAAATCCGACGTCCTCCCAGCATGGGATAGGTACTGCTCGCGGTATGACTCAAGGTAGCCTGGGGGCTACCCACACTGTTGATGGAAAAGTTTTGCACCGCCGTACAGCAGGCGGCATCCGTCACGGTAACGTTGTAGGTTCCCGGACACAACTGAGTGAGTTGGGAGCCACCAGTGGCACCGGTGCTCCACTGAATTTGATAGGGAGCCGTTCCGCCATTGATCAACAGGTCGGCCGTCCCTTCACATTCCCCCAGACAGACGTCTTCGGTGTCGACAGTGAGTTGGAGGTTGCAACACGGATCGACGGTGACGCAGGTCTGTTCTTCACAGGGCGTACCATTGAGCAAGGTACTGGTAGTCAGGCAGAGGGTACCACCGGAAGGAGGCCAGGTGATGGTAGCGAAAGGGCCGTTGAGCTGGTAAGGCGCTTGGCCGGAGCAGGCGTCGGGGGTGACGTCCCAGGTGTAGGTCACGTTAAAAGCCAAGATGCAGGCGGAGTAGCTCTGCGTCAGCCCGGCACACAGGTCGGTGGCCCCGTTGAGACAGGAGGAGGCCGGCGCCACTACGTTGATGTTGATGCATTCCTGGCTCACGCAGCCATCCGCATTGGTCAGCTCGCAGCAGAGGGTCCCCCCCGTTGGGCCCCAGGTAGTCGTAGCCAGGTTGCTGTTGGGATTGGTGGTGACGGTGCCTCCCGTGGCGGTCCACTGGTAAGTGATGCCAACACCGGTTACCGAAGCGGCGTGGGTAGTGACCAGGGGTTGGCCCGGATCGCAGAAGTCGGTCAGGCCATTGATCGTAAAAGAGGTGCCCGGGAGAACGGTGACGCTCTGGGTAGCGACGTCGCTAAAGGGGCCATCGCTACCGGTGAGGGTAACGGTGTAAACGCCGGGGTTGGTGTAGGTGTGGGTGGGGCTGTACTGGGTAGAGCCGTTGCCATCACCAAAGTTCCAGGAGGCATTGGGGAGACAGACCGAGGTATTGGTAAAAGTGACCGGGTCGCCGACGCAGACGGGGGCGCTGGTGCTAAAACTAGCCTCGCGGGGAATGACGACAACGTTTTTGACGACGTTCTGGGTGTCGATACAAAAGCCCGTACCCGTACCCGATTGGTTGCTAAAGGTGGTAATGACTTCGTAGTTGACCACGTAGGTGCCCACTTGGGCGTAGGTGTGGGTGGGGTTGGGCTGGGTGGAGCCGTTGCCATCGCCAAAATCCCAGCTGTGAAAGTGATTGAACAAGTTTCCGTTGATCAGGCTGGTTTGATTGGTAAACGCCACGGGGTCGCCCTCACAAATGATGAGGGGACTGGCGGCGGAGTTGTTCATCAAAAAGCCGGTGACTACTTCGGGCATGGATAACGTGAAGTCTTGCACTACCTGAATAAATCCACCCACCGAGTACAACTCGATGCGGTAGGTTACTCCCGGAGTAAACAGGCTGACCGGTAAGGCCAGGGGGGTAAGATCGGTGGTGACGTAAGTTTGGATGGGGTTGTTGGAACCACCGAGTTCGAGCAAATGCCAGCTGAAGAAGTTATCGCAAGCACTGGTGGGATTGGGAAGGTTGTTACAGTCGTAGGAACTTGACGAATTCGTGGAGGTGTTGACGACCAGCACCGGTTCGTTGGGGCAGTCTGGCAGACAGAGAAAAAAGCCGTACGTACAATCGACGTTTGACCAGGCGTTGGTCAACAACAGAAAGGTACCGCAAAGTAATAAGAAACGTTTCATAAATAATGGTTTTAGAGATAGTGAAATGACGTTTGCTCATCAATTTATCACGGATTGGGGGGGGAAGCTGAGAAAGTAGGATGAAGGATGGGTTGGATTT
>CALCCH010000470.1 GCA_937899855.1 uncultured Saprospirales bacterium
CTCACCGAGCCTCATTCCGAGCCGAATAGCCATAGCTATTTGGCGAGGAATAGGTGATGGAGAGGTTCTAAAGACGAGTCAGATTCACCGATGGGTATTTGTAAGACACAACCTAAAACACGACTACCTTTTCGGTGTAGATGGCCCGATTGGGCTGGATCACGCGGAGCAGGTAGACACCCGCTGGCTGCGCCGACAGGTCCAGCGTCTCGCGGTAGTCATTGCTGGCCGTGGCGAGTACCACCCGACCGTCGGCCGCCACCACCTCAATAAAGGCATTGGCCACTTCCAGCCGCAGGTTCAGCACCTCGTTGGTTGGATTGGGAAATACCTCCACCTCCGCAGCTGGCTCGACCCCCTTGTGCTGATTGGAGACGTCCTCTACGTCCAACCAAGCTTCGGCATCGCCGTCGAAGAACCAACCACAGGGTGGGGAGCCCAGCGTCCGGCAACGTTGCGTACAGGCCCCAAAAGCATTGTTCGCTCTTACGCAAAGCGTACCCCCACCGGCCAGACTGGTCGTGTTGACGAGCCGGGCAGTGGTTCCCGAAGGTTGGAGTCGAATAAAAGTGGAGCCCGTCCAAGTCCAGGTGTAGGACGTCGAGCCGGGGATGGCCTGGGTGGTATAAGTTCCGTTGCAATTGATCAAATCGGGACCGTTGATAAAGGGCAGCGCCCGCTTGGTGGCCTCACGGGCGTCGACCAAGCCGTAGCCCATCTCGCGATCCCAGGTACCGTTGGGACGGCCCGAGGTGTTCGCATAGGTATAGCCCCCCACCTTGCGGGCCGACAATTCGATGATGTCCCGGACCTGATCCTGGGTCAAACAGGGGTTTTGATTGATGACCAAGGCCGCCACGCCCGCTACGTGCGGACAGGCTGCGGAGGTGCCGTTAAAATTGTTGACATAACCACTGCCGTTGGTCGTGGTGGGTATCTTTACTCCCGGTGCCATGATGTCCAAGTCGGAGCCGTAGTTGCTCCCCCACCAGGTCTCGCCGTCACAGGTACTGGGACTTTTGCGCTGGCCGTTCGGGCTCATGGCTCCCACCGCGATGATGTCGTCATTGTCATCTGCGGGCGAGCCCACACCATTGACATTGCTATTCCCCGCGGAGAAAACCACGACGCTACCCCGACCACCACGGCCGTTGTTGAGGGCATTGGAGATGGCCGCGTTGATTTGAGAAAAGCTAGCCGAACCGGCTGCGCCCCAGGAGTTGCTCAAGACTTCCGCACCGTTTTGCCAGGCCCAGTTGATGCCATTGGCCAGTTCCTGAACCAATCCCGGATTGCCACCAAAGCGATTGCTGACCGAAATCATCCGCGTAAAAGGAGCAACACTCGATCCACCCCGCCCATTGTTTTTACGAGCCCCCACGATTCCGGCACAACGCGTACCGTGACTGCCCCACAAACGGGAAGGCGAAGAACTGGTTTCGGTATCGTAGCTCGAACCGGACAAATTGGCCTGCAAGTCGGGGTGGTTGAGTTGTACCCCTTCGTCGATTACCGCCACTTCGACCGAAGAGGAACCCTGGTTGTAGGCTCCACAGGCGTTGACGTCGATGCCGTTGGAGTTGCTGCACTGCTGGCTGGTATTTTTAAGGTTCCACTGATTGCCGAATAGGGGATCGCTGGCACAATTGGGTTCGATGGTGGCCATCAGGCTGGGGCTGACCAGGCGAAACTGGCCGGACTCGTGCCAACGGTTGGCCAATTGCAGGGCATTACGTCCCGTTTCGGTACTTACCCGAACGGTATACCAATCGGGCATAAAGGGATCGCGGCCGACGATTACGGCTCGGTCGGCGGTGGCCTGGGCTTCAAGGGTGGCCCGGTCGTCTTCATCTTTGAGCTGCACCACCAGGTAGGGAGTGAGGGAAACGGCCGCATCGCCGGTTCCGTAGTAAGGGGCTACCAGATCGACACCCGTTTTTTGGGCGAGGCTGCGGAGGGTCTGTCCGTAACTGAGTACCGACTGGGGGGCGAGCAGTTGGATTTCGGCCCAGTACCAGTCGCGATCTTCCCCGCGTGCATCGAGGACGTTCAGGGCCTGGTACATGCGATCGCGATCAAACTGAACAACGGTGGCCAGCCCTTTGAGGCTTTCCACCAGTGCTTGTTGGCTGGTGCCTTCGCTGGGTTGGACGAATATTCTTTCGGTATTGGGCGATAGCTCCACCCGACCATTGGTGGCGTAGTAGTAAACGCTCTGGGCGGGCAGTAAGTGAGCCACTAGGCTGAGGCCCAGGCAAAGGAATATTAATCTCTTCATGAGTCATTGAATTTAGGGAAGTGAGAGAATGGGTGAGCTCACGGGTCTAATTTGGACCAAATCGCGCAGGCATTCAAATCAAATTCCAATTGCGGTGGATAATAGCGATGAGCGGGTAACTGCTTCCCACCAGCGGTCAGAGCATGTGGAAGACGCGCAAATCGCGGAGGAAGGTCTTTTTGCAGCGGCGACTGACCTCGATCACCGCATCGTTGCTCATCCTGATTTTGCCTCCGTCGCCCTTAAAATAGCGCTTAATCTGATGGAGATTGACCAAGTGGGAGCGGTGGACCCGCGAGAAGCCGTAGTCGGTGAGGAGCTTGGCCATTTCTTTGATGCTTTTGGTGGTGTACACCACTCGGCCACATTCGAGGTGTAGCGAGCAATGGTCCTTTTCAGCGGCGCAGAAGACGATGGGGGCAACGGGGATAAACTCGTAGCCATTGGTTTTGGGGATGGCAATACGGTGATGCCGGAGGTCCAGGGCGGGAAAAGGGGGAGGCGCGGCTTCGTAATTCCGTTGTTGCCAGCGGATGATAAATTTGTAGAAGTCCGTTGCTTGTAAGGGCTTGACCAGATGAGCGGTTTGGGAGAATTGGAGGGCCTTGAGGGTGGGGTGCCCCGGGGGGAGCATGAAAATGCCTTTGACGTAGGCCGGAAGCAGGTCAAAACCACTCCCGTCGGGCAATTCACCGGCCACGAAGGCCACCTGGACCGGCGTGGCGTGGAGCATTTGGCGGGCCCGGCGGCAACTGGTGGCCGTACCGATGATTTGGGCATTGGGAAAGGCCTCGGAAAGTAAATAATTCAATTGGCGGTGGATACCGAGATCAGCATCAATGATTAGGGTTTTCATTTGATTTTATTTCAACTAGGGAAAAAGAAATTCGGGGATCGCGTTCGGACGATCCAGTACGTTTGGGTTCGATCCCGGAGGTGTAGGGGGATCGGAAGCAAGTTTTAACAACAAACGCTCGAAAAACCAGTAAGAGGTAGCTTTTAGGTTGAAAATCGAGGAGAGTACCACCAGTTCTGAGAATAAGATACTACTTTTCTTTCATATTTGCGCGCCGCAATCTCCGGAAAGAATCCTATTTTTACGGTTCACCAGGGGAATCCGTCCATGTCGAATACTATTGCTGCATCCAAAAGAGAACCGGAAGTCGCCCGACTGCTTTTCCGCCGTTTACAGCAGTTGCACGAGCGGGAGGAAGAGCGGTGGGAGGGTAAAATCGAATTCCTTTACCACCTACTGAGCCGGTTACTGGTAGAGGTCACCGGAGCGGAGAAACTGCAATTTGCCACCCTCTTCGCACGGATTGCCTACGCCAGTCACCGCTACGAATTGAGTCGCAGCACCCAGTTTTACCTCCATTCCTTTCGCAAACGGGCCCGCCAGCCCCAAGCCAGCCCGGAGGAGCAGGCGCTCACCTATCAGCTGGGCCTCGTCAGTCTCGCCGAGAGCATCGCGGTATTCTACCAGCAAGACATTCCGGCCCAACTCGCCCAATACCTGCCCCCGGCGGGCTTCTATCGAGTCTCCACCACCCCCATCGTCCGCTACCACGCCCGCGTCCGGGCCATCCTACTGGCCGACTTTCCCCAGCGCCACCAACTGCTGGCCAAAGTGGAAGACCAGGCCACCGAAGAAGTCTACATCCAGTACAATATCGTCGACCGCAACGAGGACTTTGGCCCCACCATCCAGGCCATCCGCCAGCACTTCGAATTTCCCCTCACCGTCCACCTGCTGCAGGTAGAAATCGACGATCGGGGCCTCTACCGCCCACGGGCCCTGGTCATCGAACCGGATTACCTGGTCGACGTGTCCGCCATCTCGGAATGCTTCAAGGACTTCGGAACCGAGCCCCTACTCTACCTGCTCAAAAAATACCTGCCCTTTAAAAACAGCGCCCCCCTGATGCTGGGCAACATCGCCAATTTCTTTCTCGACGAATTGCTCCACGCCCCCGAAACGACCGACGCCCCGCAGGAACGGCGCCGTAGCCAGCTCAAGCCCATCGCCATCGCCACCGACGACGATCGCGAGCTGCGCAATATCCTGCAAAAGGCCCAACTCCACTACACCAATATCAAACGGATGGTCCTCCAGGGCTTTTCCGAACACAATATCCGGAGCGAACACTGCTTTTTGGAACCGACCTTTTACTCCAATACCTACGGCGTCCAGGGCCGGCTCGACGTCCTCTGTCGCAACCTCCAGCAGGAGGACGAATCCACCATCGTCGAACTCAAGTCCGGCCGGGCCTTCCGCCCCAATATTTACGGCATCAGCGCCAACCACTTTACCCAAACCCTCCTCTACGACCTGCTGATCGCCTCCACCGTTGGCCAGGCCGTCAAACGACGCCAACAAAAGGACCTGCGGATCATCAACTACATCCTCTATTCCGGCGAATCGGAACGCCAACTGCGCCTGGCGCCCCCCACGATGGCCCAACGCTACGAAGCCCTCCAGACCCGCAACCAGCTGATCGCCCTCGAAAGACAACTGAGCCAGTTGGGGCGGGGCGAGATCGACCGGGCTCCCCTTTTCGATCGCATCCAGCCGGAGCGTTTTCCTCGGATCAAAGGCTTTGTCCAGCGGGACCTGACCCACTTTGCCAAAACCTACCGGGGTATGCGCCCTCTGGAACGCAAATACTTCATCGCTTTTTCCGGGTTTATCGCCCGCGAGCAGCAACTGGCCAAAACTGGGCTACACGGCAACGAACGCCGCAACGGGCAGGCCGCCCTCTGGCTGAGTGAGGAAGCGGAGAAGCAGGACAATTACGACCTCCTGCGTGGCCTCCGCATCGAGCGCAACTACTCCGATCACGAACGCCCCGGCATTGCTTTTAGCCGGACCACCGCCACCAACCCACTGGCCAATTTCCGCAAGGGAGCCATCGCCGTCCTCTATCCCCAACAAGCCGCCGCGACTTCGCCCCTACAAAACCAGTTGTTCAAGTGTACCATCACCGCCATCGACGGGGAGCGGGTCGAGATTCAACTGCGCTCGCGCCAGGTCAACCAAAGCCTCTTCGAACGCTACGAGCACTGGAACCTCGAACACGACTTGCTCGACAGTGGCTTTACCGGCATGTACCGCAACCTATTTCGCTTTGCCCAGTTTGAACCGCGCAAAAAAGCCCTCTTCCTCGGCACCCTACCCCCCGCTCAAGCCGACCAAAGCCCCCGTATCCCCCCCCCGCCCCAACTGACGGCCGAGCAGGGCGCCATCTTCCAAAAGGTACTGGCTTCCGAAGATTTTTTCCTGCTTTGGGGGCCTCCGGGAACGGGGAAGACCAGTATGATGCTCCACCACCTGGTGCGCCACCTGCTCCAACATACGGACGAACAACTCCTCCTACTGGCCTATACCACTCGCGCCGTCGACGAGATCTGCGCCTCCATCGAAAGCATCGGCGATTTGGCGAT